>NZ_JBKKAP010000008.1:0-99586 GCF_046714615.1 Paeniglutamicibacter sp. | reverse complement strand
GTGGTGAGTCCTACCGGGTCAAAAATGCGTTGATGAAATAGGCCAAACGCCAACATGGCAGGAAACCGGGCTCACGTGGCCTGATTCTTAGCGCTTTAATGGCCGACTTAAAGTTGACGAAACACACCAGGCCGGGGTCCTTCTTGGTGAGGGTCATGCGGCCCGCCCCGGGCTTGCGGACGCCCGGGAGCGCGGGGCGGTTCCGGCCTCCAGTTCGTTGACGCCTCGCTGGATGCGGGACAGGGCCACGCCCGAGGCGCGGCCCACCGCGGTGATCCCTCCGTGGCCCAGTGCGCGGGCCTCATCGCCCAGCAGTAGGCGCGTGACCCGTTCGTCGAGGTGGGGCAGGACGGTGTCGCACTTGGCGCGCAGTGTTTCAACGGTTTCACTGGAGATGAGCCAGGTATCTTTATTTCGCGTGAAGACCTATTTTTGCACTTACTTTATAGGTGAGTCCTTAGTGGAGGGTCTCCGCACTGTTCCGCGCTTAGAAGTCTGGATCGTCCGCCAAGGCCTCATGGTCGTACCCATCACTGGCTTCCTGCTCTTGCGTACTGCTCCATGGGGGAGTCGCGGGTGGATGCGGCGGCCTCACGTTCTTTGCTGCCCGGTGCCTGCACCGCTTTGACGGCTTTGTTGCGTCTGGTGAAGGTGTCCGCTAGTACATCTAAGCTCGCTAGTCCCTTGTTTTCTTGTTCCTGTCAGCACCGCAATGCAGGAAAGCCTCACGCGCCTGAGTGACGGTCAATGACTCAGCGTTTGGTGAGTTCTTTTCATCGCGCAGGGCATGTCCGGATGGCATCGAATAAAACCAGCGCCTGTATTACGAAGTCACCCTACCTGCCGGCAGGGTTGACTCCCAGATTGAGAACAATTGCCCGCCAAAGCTGGCCAGGCCAGCTTGGGACGGCTCTTGTTCCGTTGACGTACTGCTGGCCGGGGACAATGGGAAAACGTAGGCATAACGCGATCATTGGCACAATCACTATCGATGCTGATGATCCGAACCGGGAAGAGATTAGTAACGTGAATCAGGATTCTTCCCTCAGCCCTCTTCACACTACCCGTTGAGGTGTCGTAAGGTGGTCCCAATGGAGCGGTCCCACGTTAATTGGGGAATTTACTCGGGCCGCACAGAAAACACTTTTGGGGAAGTGGCTGGGTAGCCAATTATGAGACACCGTGGGGAAAAAGTACGTTCAGCTGATATGCAGCAGCAGGTCCAACCTCCTGCTAGTACATCACGACGCAGGATCTTGGTGACACCGCTTATTGCGGCTTTTGTCGCGGCTGGTGCATCGCCCGGGGTAGGGAAAACCCTGGATCGATCCGTTTCTGTTACTTCGATCAACGTTAGTACTGGCGAGATTCTAGCCGGCACGTCCACAGACACCGACATAGCTGCTCTCATTGCGGACCCGAAATCTCTATCCCGGACCGCAATATCCGCCGCGATATGCAAGTGGACACCCGAAGTGTTCACGGCTGGGGCGGGTGACCAAACAGCCGAATTGCAAGCATTCCTAAACTCGCTACCAGCTGGCCGGGACGCAGAGATTAGGGGAACTGCTGATTTCACTACACTGACGATCAACACCCCAAACATCAGATTGCGCCTAGCGCCGGGTGCGGTGCTGAACAAGACCCATGCAACGTCAGACGGTGTTGTGGTCAACGCGTCCAACGTCACTATTGAGGGCGGCAAAATAAAGGGCCTCGCGACATGGGACGGTACTAACGTTTCATGGACATACGCAATGATTCACGTCAAGGAATCTACGGGGAATAACACCACCATCCGTGGCGTCACCCTCGAGAATGTGCATAAAGTCGGCATCGGGGTTCGTGCGGATGCTGTAAACATCACCGACTGTCGAATTGTGGGTAACTACCCCGCATCGCGGTGGACAGGGGTGGAGGTAGCGCACTTCGGAATTACGCTTGACCCCACCGGCGCTGGCATGGGTGGTGCTGGCATCATCTCAAACAATCATATCCGAGCGTGCGTGCAGGGAATATCCCTCGCAAACTTCGGCGGTGCTGTCCCCGGGTACGGCTACAACATCACAGGAAACAGCTTTGAGGGGTGTCACAACCACGGCGTTTATGCCCAGCACGGTATCGGCAACGTCATCGACGGAAACACTTTCAATCGATGCCAAATACCCGTGGTGGTAACTGGTAAGGCCCACGTTGTTTCCAACAACACCATGTTCACATCCGGCACCGGGGCTAGGACAGATATGACCGGGATCAGTGTCCGCGAGCCTGACGGATGCATTATCGAAGGAAACACCATTTTTGGTGATTCCACCGCAACCAACATCGGCATCAGCGTGGACTCCTTAACATCCCGAGTCGTGAGAGACACCATCGTACGAGGAAATGTTGTCAAGCTGACCGGCCACGGTAACCATGGCATCCGGGTGGGCCAAGGCGCTGAGGTATGTAGCGGCAACATTATTGAAGGGAACGTTCTTATAGGCGGCGGTCTAAACGCCACCGGAACCCTTCTCGTCACCGCAAAGACCGGCTTCACGGGCATGGGGAATATCGTGCGAGGAAATCGAATAACCCAAACAGGTATCGGGCATGGGATTTCTATTCAGCGACAAAAAAACGCTCTTGTCACCAATAACCATGTGTCATTGCAACGCAACGCCACGGCTCGCGAAACAATTACCCAGCTATACCTGGATACGGTTACGGACTCGGTAATCGCCGGCAATCTACTGAGCAACCCACCGACCTCGGGGGCCAACGTTTCGCTGCGGGGCATCCAAGAAGACGCCGCATCTAACCGCAACGCCATCATTCAAAACACTGTCAAACACGACACCACTCTGCTCGTTAGATCGACTGCGATTTTCCAGATCGGCGGCGCGGCATCCATTCACGCAGGGACTGTGGGCGATTATGCGTCAGCTACTAGGCTCGGGACGCTATCTGGAAAGGTACCCTACTACGACCGGGCTGGTGTGCAGCGTGGCTTCATCCCGGTCTACACCAGCATCGCCTAACTGCCGGGACTGTTCACTCCACGAGCTTCCAGGTTGTAGATTAATCGTAGAACATGACGGTCGTATTCAATCGGCCTTCGGGGATACTTACCAACTTTAAATTAGGCAGAAAGATATATATTGATTAGTCTTTATAAGGCAATTTCTGAGAACGTTTCAAAAAAACGTCTCAATGTTCGACATTTCTAGAGTGGATGAACATTTCCTATATGATTCTATATTTGATGCGTGGTCCCGGATGTAACTATTTAAGTATTCACATTGCTCTTTGATTTTGTGAATTCAAAGCGTCGAGTTACGCAGTCCAACTCTCCAACCCCCTATCGGTTCCTAGAGTCCCAGGTCGCGGCCCGCGCGTGGGAGCTCCTGCAGCAGGTCAACGGCGCTGACCATGCCTTCGTGTGCCGCCAGGGCCCCCGCATGCGCGTGGATCAGCGCACCGGCAGCGGCAAGGTCAGTCAGTCGGTGGCTTTGTTCAACGACGTCGCTCGCGGTGGGTGTGGCCGGGAAGTTCGCGGCGGCCAGTAGCGTGCCCAGAATGCCGGTGAGTACGTCCCCGCTGCCGGCCGTGGCCAGATCCGGGGTGGAGGCATGCACAATCAGCGTGTAGCCGTCCGGGGCGGTGCAAATGGTCGCGGGGCCCTTGAGCAGGACGACGCAGTCGTAGGCGACGGCAGCCCAGCGGGCCCAGCGGATGGGGTCGGTGGAAATGTCCCGGGCGCTGACCCGCACTCCGGCCTTGGCCAGCAGGGCGTGGAGCTCCCCGGCATGCGGGGTGAGGATGCGCAACTGGTGGTGCTCGCCCGGTTCCAGCATGGCCAGGGCCCCGGCATCAATGACGCAGGGGTTGTTCGCCGCCAGGATCAGTGACAGGTGCTTGCGGGTGTCATCGGTGTCTTCCAGCCCGGGGCCGATGGCCCAGGCGCCAATGCGTGTGGCACCCTCGCGCCCGTTGCGGCGGTTGCGTGCCAGCAGGGCGGTGAGTTCGGGCGTGGCCAGTGGAACAGACTCGGGGACTTGGGTCGTCAGGGCGGTTGCCACGACATCCGGGACCAGGGTGCGCAACAAGCCCAGCCCGCTGGCCACCGCGGCCCGTGCGGTGAGTACCGCGGCACCTGGGTACTTCGCGGAGCCGGCAAGCAGCCCCAGCACACCGCGCTGGTACTTGTGTCGACCGGCAGCGCTCCAGTCCGCCTCGCGGTCCAGCAGCAGCCCGAGGTCGTCTCCCTGCACCACCCAGGCCTCGGGTTCGGGCAATGTCCCGGCGAGCCCCAGGTCCGTGACGTGGATGCTGCCGGAGACCAAGTGCCCCGATCCAACCACGAGGCCCGTCTTCAGTGCGCCGAAGCTCACCGTGCGATCGGCAGGGATGACGCTGGATGCAGCAGCGCCGGTGTCTGCGTCAACGCCGCTGGGCAAGTCGCAGGCGAGCACGGGGATGTACCGGGGGATTGCAGGCAGCTGGACCCCGGGACGCACGCCGGTGCCGTATGCAGCGTCGATGAGCAGGTCGCAATCCCCAAGCAATTCTCCGAGGTCCGCGGCAGCGGCGGTGCGCCCGCCTGCACGCGACAGGACTGCCAGTCCCTCCTGGTGGGCGTGGGGGCCAAGCAGTACCGCGGTGGCGTGGACCCCGCGCTTGGCCAGTGCGGTCAGGGCGAAGAGCCCGTCCCCGCCGTTGCTCCCCGGTCCGACCAGCGCCACGGCACGGGAACCGTAAAGCCGTCCGGTACGTTCCTTGAGCATCAACACCGCCTGGTGGGCCAGCGCGTCGGCGGCCAGGCGCATCAAGGTCAGATCGTTGGCATCGCTCAGCAGCGCTGTTTCGGCATCTCGAACGTGGGAACCTGCATAGACGGGGATCATGACTTCAGAATACCCAACTGGCGGTGGTAATTCTCGCAGGGTTGGACGCACGGCTTCATTGCCAAGGCGCCCGCCCGCGCACGGCGGGGGACAGCCTCGGTGGGCCGAACTAGCGTTCGGCGACAACCATGGCCGTGGCCAGATCCCCATCATGGCTCATGGACAGGTGCCAGTGCACCACTCCCTTTCTTGCTGCCGCCTCGGCGACCGAGCCGTCAAGCACCACATAGGGGTCGCCTGCGCCGTCCTTCTGAATCCAGCAGTGCTGCCAGTTCATGCCGGACGGGGCGCCGAGGGCCTTTGCGATGGCTTCCTTCGCGGCAAAGCGTGCGGCCAGGGAACGGACGTGCAACACGCGTTCCTCGGGCACGAAGAGGCGCTCGAGCAGCGCAGGCGTCCGCTCCAGCTGGGCCTTGAAACGAGACACCTGGACAACGTCAACACCAATTCCCACGATCATGCCTTTGAGTTTATCGGGCGCAGCGCCCGCTCCCCACCACGCCGGTGCCGGTGGCCGAGGGACCAGCCTGGCGCACCGCACCGGGTTTTGCGGGCGCCCCGCACTGTTCCGTGCACGTTCGCAGGCCGTAGGCTTCTAGACACCATGACAGGTGCGGGTGGATTCCGGGCGTAGGCCGTGAACACGAGCCGTCACGGAAGCAACGCGGAACCTTCCAAAATAACACAGTTGCGGGACGGCTTTGGCCGGTTATTGGAAGGCCTCGAGTTGATCCTGGAAGCGGTAGGGCCGCGGATGGTGCGCTTTCGGGCAAGCATCCATTCGAACTCCACGCCATGGCGTACCTGGCACCTGACCTGGATCCAGGACGATCGCTTCATGCACCTGGCCAGGGCGTTGGATGAGGAATCATCGCTTAAGAAATGTTGCGTCGCCCGGGACTGGGTGACCCACTTAAATCTTCCCAACCACCGGCTGGATCCCGGCTACGGGCACAACAACGAACAAGTCGCGGACTTCGGGATGCATGACGGCGAATACCTGCTTCCTTACCACCGGGACGTGCACGAACTAGCCTGGGCATTCCGGCAACGCTGCGCGAGGGCGACCTGACAACGACTATTGACCGGTCTTGGAAACTTGCCGGTCACGGCCGGAGTCAGGCTCGTCAGCTTTCTCGCTGAAACCACCAAGCTGGGGCAGGCGGAATTTCTGCGGGGAATCTACGTCGACCAAGCTGGCCGAGGAAGGATACTTCCCTCAAAACCAACGGTGCCGGTACTTCCCATTTTCGGGAAAGTACCGGCACCGCTGTGGTGGAACGTATCGAGGTCCAGGACCTACTCGACGGTGACCGACTTGGCCAGGTTGCGTGGCTGGTCCACGTCAAGGCCCTTGGCCGAGGCCAATTCACAGGCGAAGAGCTGCAGCGGCACGGTGGACAGCAGCGGCATCAGTAGCACCGGGGTCTCCGGGACGTAGAAGATGAACTCGGCGTAGTCGCGGACCGCCTCGTCGCCTTCCTCTGCGATGACCAGGGTCTTGGCGCCGCGGGCGCGCACTTCCTGGATGTTGGAAACGACCTTGGAGTGCAGCGAATCGCGGCCGCGCGGTGAGGGGACCACCACGAAGACCGGCTTGCCCTCATCGATCAGCGCGATCGGACCGTGCTTGAGCTCGCCGGCGGCAAAGCCCTCGGCGTGGATGTAGGCGATTTCCTTGAGCTTCAAGGCGCCTTCCATGGCGACCGGGTAGCCCACGTGGCGGCCCAGGAAGAGCACCGACTCGGTGTCCTGCATGGAGCGTGCCAGCGACTTGATTTCCTCGGCACGGTCCAGGATGTCCTGGATCTTGGCCGGGATCTTGCCCAGGTCGGCGAGGATGTCCTTGATCTGGCCACTGAACAGGTTGCCGCGCAGCTGGGCCAGGTAGAGGCCGAGCAGGTAGGTAGCGGTGATCTGAGCCAGGAATGCCTTGGTGGAGGCCACGGCGATTTCCGGCCCGGCGTGCGTGTAGAGCACGGCATCGGATTCACGCGGGATGGTGGAGCCGTTGGTGTTGCAGATGGCCAGCGTCTTGGCGCCCTGCTCCTTGGCGTAGCGCACGGCCATGAGCGTATCCATGGTTTCGCCCGACTGGGAGATGGAGACCACCAGGGTGTTGGCGTCAACGATCGGGTCGCGGTAGCGGAACTCGTGGCTCAGCTCGACCTCGACCGGGATTCGGCACCAGTTCTCGATCGCGTACTTGGCAACGGAACCCGCATAGGCGGAGGTTCCGCAGGCGAGCACGATGATCTTGGTGACGGCCGCGAGTTCCTCGGGGGAAATGCGCAGCTCGTCAAGGGTCAGACGGCCAAAGGCGTCCGAGCGGCCAAGCAGGGTGTCTGCCACCGCCGCAGGCTGGTCAAAGATTTCTTTCTCCATGAAGGAACCAAAGCCACCCTTTTCGGCGCTGGCGGCATCCCAATCAACATGGAATTCCTTGCCCTCGGCGGGGTTGCCCGAAAAATCGGTGATGCTGTGGGAATCGGGGGTGATCGTGACTATCTGGTCCTGGCCCAGCTCCACCGCCCGGCGGGTGAAGTCAATGAAGCCCGAAACATCCGAGCCCAGGAAGTTCTCGCCGTCGCCCAGGCCCAGGACCAGGGGGGAGTTGCGGCGGGCAGCCACGACAACGCCCGGGTGCTCGGCGTGCACTGCCAGCAGGGTGAAGGCACCCTCGAGCTGGCGGGCGGTGAGCTCCATCGAACGGGTGAGGTTCCCTTCGCCGGCACCGCGGTAGATCGAGCCCAGGAGGGCTGCGGCAACTTCGGTGTCGGTTTCGGAAAGGAATTCGACGCCCTCGGCGCGCAACTTGGCCTTCAGCTCGGCAAAGTTCTCGATGATGCCGTTGTGGATCAACGCCAAGTTGCCGTTATCGGCCAGGTGCGGGTGGGCATTGCCGTCGGTGGGGCCGCCATGGGTCGCCCAGCGGGTGTGACCGATACCGGTCAGCGAGGCAGGCAACGGATCTGCGTCCAAGGCCTCGACGAGGTTAATGAGCTTTCCCGACTTCTTGCGCGAGTCAATCCCCGCGTCAGTGACCACGGCCAGTCCGGCCGAGTCATAGCCGCGATACTCCAGGCGTCGAAGGCCCTCAAGAATCACATCGAGCGCCCCGTGATCGGCTGCGCGTCCAGCATTACCTACGTATCCAACGATTCCACACATGCCCAAAAGATTACCGTGCCGCACAAGGTACTGGGTACATTTGCCCCGTCGGATGGCGTAAAAGTCATGTGGCAATTCCCACGCGTCCAAACTATGGCCAAAAGGTGAAGTTTAGGAATACGGGTGGATTGTTGGCACAATTCAAGGCGTGAATGGACAGCGTGCGGTCGACTACAGTGCTACACCCTTCGTCGAATTGGACCGCCAAACCTGGGCAAGACTGTCCAACGAAATCAAGCAGCCCCTGGATGAAGCGGACCTGCGCCGCCTCAGCGGCCTGGGCGAAACGCTGAACCTCGCCGAGGTGCGCGAGGTCTATCTGCCGCTCTCGCGCCTGCTCAACCTCTATGTCCAGGGTTCGGCCTCGCTACACCAGGCCACCAACACCTTCCTTGGGGAGAGCACCCGGCGCACGCCCTTTGTCATTGGCGTGGCAGGATCGGTGGCGGTGGGCAAGTCGACGACCGCCCGTGTGCTGCAGGAACTGTTGCGTCGCTGGCCCGACACCCCCGATGTGCAATTGATCACCACCGACGGCTTCCTGTACCCGAACGTGGATCTGGAAAAACGCGGCATCATGCACCGCAAGGGATTCCCCGAATCCTATGACCGTCGTCGCTTGTTGCGTTTTGTCTCGGAGGTGAAGTCAGGGGCACCTGAGGTGCGCGCCCCCTGGTATTCGCACCTGAGTTACGACATCGTTCCGGGCAAGGAGGTCGTCGTTCGCTCCCCGCAGGTGTTGATCGTGGAAGGCCTGAACGTGTTGCAGCCTGCCCGGGCACGACTGGACGGCACCGCGGGCCTGGCCTTGAGCGATTTCTTTGACTTCTCCGTCTATGTCGACGCTCGAACGGCGGACATCGAGGAGTGGTACATCCGCCGATTCATGAAGCTGCGCTCCGGCGCGTTCTCGGATCCCGCATCCTATTTCCACCGCTACGCATCGCTAAGTGATGAGGAAGCCAGGGAAACCGCACACGGAATTTGGAAGCGAATCAATGAGCCGAACCTTCGGGAAAATGTCATTCCCACGCGTGGCCGCGCACAGCTGGTGTTAAGCAAATCGGCGGACCATTCGATCCGACGGATGCTGCTTCGCAAGATTTGAAATGCAGATCCTCCGCGTTAACGGCTCGCAAATTTTCCAAGAATTGCCGCGTCACCACCTGTTGACCACTGCAAGTCTGTGTAAGGCTGGGCACATGTTAAAGGGATTCAAGGATTTCATTATGCAGGGCAACGTTGTTGACCTTGCCGTTGCCGTTGTCATTGGTGCTGCTTTTGGCGCCGTGGTTAAGTCATTGGTTGAGAACATCATCATGCCTTTGATTGCAGCATTGGTGGGTTCGCCGAACTTCGACAATTTCCTCATTGTCACGATCGGCGACGGTGTTGCCATCAAGTTCGGTGTGTTCCTGACCGTGCTGGTGAACTTCATCCTCATTGCTGCCGCCATCTACTTCTTCGTCATCGTGCCGATGAAGAAGCTCGACGAAATGCACAAGGCCCGCCTTGGCATCGAAGAGCCAGAGCCGGAAACCGACCCGCAGGTAGCCCTGCTGGCCGAAATCCGCGACGAATTGCGCAGCCGAGCGCTCTAATTCGCTGCGGTCCCTTCCAATCCGCCAATAATGAAGCCCCGGCGGCCAGATCCCATGATCAGGGCCACCGGGGCTTCGTCGTACCCGGCGCAGCCCCGGGCCATGATCGCGGCGCAGGTGGCGCGCCCATGAATAAAGCACCACGGCGATAGTGGGATGATGGATTGGTGAGTTCACAATCAACCCAACAGACCGAAAAATCAACCCACACCCAGGATGCGACAACGACGTCGATCTGGGAACGGCGCGCCGTCATCGATCTGGCCAACGTCCGCGAAAACGTCAAGCGCGTGGCCGAGCTCGTGGCCCCGGCCGCGGTCATGGCAGTGGTCAAGGCGGACGGCTATGGACACGGTGCGGTGGCCGTGGGACGTGCGGCGGTGCAGGCCGGAGCCACCTGGCTGGGCTGCGCCCACGTCACCGAGGCCCTGAAACTGCGCGAAGCGGGGCTGGATGTTCCGCTGCTGGCATGGCTGCACACCGAGGGGACCCCCTTCGAAGCGGCGATTGCCGCGAACATTGATTTGGCGGTCTCGGGCTGGGAACTCGAGCATGTCGCCCGCGCAGCGCAGGCCGCTGCGCAGCCCGCTCGCGTGCACCTGAAAATCGACACCGGCCTGGGCCGCAATGGCTGTACGGCAGACCAATGGGAGCCCCTGTTGGGGCGGGCAGCAAGCTACCAGGACGAGGGCCTGATGCGCGTGGTGGGTGTCTTCTCCCACTTGGCGGTGGCCGACGAGCCCGAACGCCCGGAAACCGACGACCAGCTGACCGCCTTCAACCAGGCGGTGGCCCTGGCGGAGGACGCGGGTTTTGACCTTGAGGTGCGGCACATCGCCAACACCCCCGCAATCCTCACCCGCCCCGATGCCCACTACGACATGGTCCGTCTTGGACTGGGCCTGTATGGGCTGAGCCCCTTTGCCGGGGAAGACCCGTCGCGCTATGGATTGCGTCCCGCAATGACATTGATGAGCCGGATCGCGAACGTGAAGAAGGTCCCAGCCGGGCAGGGCGTGGGCTACGGATTGCGCTACCACACGGACAAGGAAACGTACCTGGGACTGGTCCCCATGGGCTACGCCGACGGCGTGCCGCGCGCGGCCTCGAACGCACCGGTGAGCATCAACGGCAAGACCTACCTGGTGCGTGGCACCATTGCCATGGACCAGTTCGTGGTGGACTTGGGCCCGGATATCGATGTAGCGGAATTCCTAGGTTCCGAGGTCATTCTTTTCGGTGAGGGAGGTCCGAGCGTGACCGACTGGGCCGACGCAGCTGGGACCATCAACTACGAAATCGTCACCCGCATCTCACCTCGCGTTCCGCGCCGGTTGGTGGAGGGAACTTGGGGAGAATCCGGTGAGTGAGGCCTCGATTGCCGCCGAGCTTGCGGTGGGCGATATCGCCGAAACCCGCGACTTTGCCCATCGGCTCGGAGGGATCCTTTGCGCCGGTGACCTGGTGATCCTGACCGGTGAGCTCGGTGCGGGAAAAACGACCTTCACCCAGGGACTTGGCCTGGGGATGGGTGTGCGCGAGGGCATCATCTCGCCCACGTTCGTGATTTCCCGCATCCACCCCGCGCTGGGCAACGGACCGGACCTGGTGCATGTTGATGCCTACCGGCTGGCCAGCGCAGGGGAACTCGACGACCTGGACCTGGAGGCGAGCATGGGCCAATCGGTCACGGTGGTGGAGTGGGGTGCCGGGAAGGTCGAACAGCTCAGCGACTCCAGGCTTGAAATCGTGCTGCTGCGCCCCGGTTCGGCCGAAATCCACGAGGACCTGGTCTTCGACTTCAACGAGGGCGAAGACGACGAGCCGCGCACCATCCGGATCGCGGCCTTTGGCCCGCGCTGGGAAAATGACCCCGGCCTGGCCGCGCTGCTGACTGACTTTGAGAAACAAAGCTAAAAGGGAATCGCATACATGCTTTTATTGGCCATTGACACCTCCGCCAACGCCTCGGCGGCCTTGCTGGAATCCGACGGCACAAGCGTCAACGTGCTTGGCTCCTTCACCTCAAGCGTTGGCAACGACCACTCCGAGGTCTTGGCCCCCGCCATCGAATCCCTGCTCGCGCAAGCCGGTGGCCGGACCCCGGATGCCATTGCGGTGGGTGTGGGGCCCGGTCCCTTCACCGGGTTGCGCGTGGGGCTGGCAACCGCCCGGACCCTGGGCTTTGTCTGGGGAATCCCGGTCCACGGGGTGATGAGTCTGGACGCCATCGCCCTTGACGCCGTGGCGCAGGAGCCGGCGGGGGACTTCACCGTTGCCATCGATGCTCGGCGCAAGGAACTCTACTGGGCCCGCTACGACAAGACCGGAGTGCTGAGTGGAGGCCCGCACGTCACCGTCGCCGAGGAACTGCCGGCCGGACCCGTGTACGGGGCCGGTGGTGGTCTTTATGCCGAACGTCTGGCAGCCGTGGGGGCCGAAGTGGTCCCCGGTTTTGAGCACACACACCCCGGAGCGGTGTCGCTGGGTACCCGTGCGGCCCGCGCCCTGGCCGCCGGGGAAGCATTGCTGGGGACCGAACCGCTCTACCTGCGCGAATCCGATGCCAAGGTTCCCGCGGTCATGAAGGGAAAGCTGCTGTGAACCCGGCAAAGGCCAACCCCGCCCTGGCGGGTTTGGAGACCCGTCCAATGGTCCACGCGGACGTGGCCGCGGTCTGGGAAATGGAAAAGGCGCTCTTCCCCACGGATGCCTGGCCCCAGGACATGTTCGTTGGTGAGCTGGACCAGAAAGAAACCCGGAATTACTGGGTGGTGCAGGATGCCGGAAAGATCGTTGCCTATTGCGGGCTCATGTGCGTGCTGCCGTTGGCTGACGTGCAGACCATTGCGGTGAACCCGGACTACGAGGGCCGGGGGATCGGGACGCACCTGTTGCGCCTGATGATCGACACCGCGATCGGCCGCAACGCCACGGACCTGTTGCTGGAGGTCCGCGCGGACAACCCCCGCGCCAGGGCACTGTATGAACGCCACGGCTTCGATGCCATCCACCGTCGGGCCCGATACTACCGCGACGGAGTCGATGCCGTGATCATGCGCAAGGTGCTGATCTTGGGCAATTGAGCGGGCCCGCTTGCCGGGTTTTGCCCACCCCAGGGGGCCCGCTTCGCCCAAAACGGGGTCAGCCACCTAAAATTGGTTCCATGTCCCTATCTGCACCGCTCGTTCTTGGCATTGAATCCTCCTGTGATGAAACCGGGGTGGGTATCGTGCGTGGAACCGAGCTCCTGGTCAACGCCGTGGCCTCCTCCATGGAAGAGCATGTGCGCTTCGGCGGTGTCATTCCCGAGATTGCCTCCCGGGCCCACCTGGATGCCTTTGTCCCGACTCTCGAGTCCGCGCTCAAGGACGCGGGGGTGACCCTGGCCGAGATCGACGCAATCGCGGTGACCAGCGGCCCCGGGCTCTCCGGCGCATTGATGGTGGGGGTCTCGGCGGCCAAGGCCCTGGCCCTGGCCACGGGCAAGCCCCTCTACGCGATCAACCACTTGGTCGCCCACGTGGGCGTGGGCATCCTCGAGGGGGGAGAGCTCCCCGAAAACCTCGCGGCATTGCTGGTCTCCGGCGGCCACACCGAAATCCTTCAGGTCAACTCGCTTACCTCGGATGTGCGCCTGATTGGCGCCACGATCGATGACGCGGCCGGCGAAGCCTACGACAAGGTCGCCCGGCTGCTGGGACTGGGTTACCCCGGCGGACCTGTCATTGACAGGATCGCCAAGGAAGGCGACCCGAAGGCCATCCGCTTCCCGCGAGGGCTGACGCTGCCCAAGTTCATTGGAACAAAAGAAAACCCGGGCAAGCACCGCCACGATTTTTCCTTCTCGGGGCTTAAGACAGCCGTGGCGCGCTGCGTCGAGCAATACCAGAAGCGCGGCGAGGAGGTGCCGGTGGCCGATATCGCCGCCAGCTTCCAGGAAGCGGTGGTCGACGTGATTACCTCCAAGGCGGTGCGTGCCTGCCAGGAGCACGGCTTGACGAACCTTTTGCTCGGCGGCGGGGTGGCTGCCAATTCGCGACTGCGCGAGCTGCTGGCGGCGCGCTGCGCCTCGGCCGGGATCACCCTGCGCGTGCCCCCGCGCAACCTGTGCACCGACAACGGCGCCATGGTCGCGGCCCTGGGTGCCCAGCTGGTGGCGGACAAGGTGCTTCCGACCGGGTTGAAGTTTTCCACCGACTCCGGACAGCCGGTGAGCCTGATTTCATTGGCCGTCTAAAAACGCCCAAGAATGCGAAAGGGTGGATGGGGATAATCCCATCCACCCTTTCGCGTAGGTGCCTTAAAACCTCGCCTTAGGCCAAGTGCATCCGGCGCACATTGTCCTTCACTACTTCACGCAGGTTGCCGTTGTTGGCCGAGGCAATCTTGTGCTGCCACTGATAGCCGGCACCGCCCTTGATGATGCGTTCCACGTCGGCGAGCTCGGCACTGCAGCCAAGCTTTTCGGCAACGGGGGCCAGACGAACGAGCTCCTGGAGCAGGTGCTCGGTGACAAGCATTTCATCCCCGGCGGCGTTGAGGATGATGATGGCCTCCATGCCGTAACGGGCGGCACGCCACTTGTTTTCGACCCGGAACCACGGCGGCATGACCGGGATGGTGCCACCGTTGTCGATCGTGGTGGACATGTCATCCACCAGACATTGGGTGAGGGCGGCTATGGCCCCGATGTCCTGCAACGAGGAGAGACCGTCGGAAATGCGCATTTCTACGGTCCCGAAGCGGGGGACCGGGCGCACGTCCCAGCGGATTTCAGAGATGTCGTCAATGACGCCGGTGTGCAGCATGTCGGCAACGTAAGACTCGTATTGTTCCCAGGTCGGGAAGTGGTACGGGATCCCGGCGGTGGGAAGCTGCTGGAACATCAACGCCCGGTGCGAGGCGTAGCCGGTGTCTTCCCCGCCCCAGAAGGGGCTGGAAGCCGAGAGAGCCTGGAAGTGTGCTTGGTAGTTGATCAGTCCGTCGACGATCGGCAGGGCCTTGGCCCGGGAATCCAAGCCGACATGCACATGAACCCCGTAGATCACCATTTGCTGGCCCCACCACTGGGTGCGGTCGATCATCTTGGCGTAGCGGTCCTTGTCGGTGACCGGCTGCAACTTGGGAGGTGCGAACGGGTGGGAGCCGGCGCAGTACAGGTCGACGTCCATGGGGTCCGTGACCTCGCGGACCGCCACCAGGTTCTCGTGCAGTTGGGCCTTGGCCTGGGCAACCGTTTCGCAAACACCGGTAACGATCTCCACGGTGTTCAGCAGCAGCTCCTGCTTCACATGGGGATGTTCCTCGTCGATGGCCAGTGAGCCGTGGCGGACATTCAATTCCGCCAGCACTTCCTCGGCGACCGAACGCAGGTCGGAAGTATGGCGATCCACCAATGCAATTTCCCATTCCACACCAAGTGTGGACTGGCGTGATGATGCGAAATCTATTTGCACCGAGCCTCCATGTCTTATGCGGCGAATCACGCCAATATGTTGTTCCTCCCAGTCTATCGAGCGAATTGGCGCGCTTGACGCCACCGTCGAGGTTCGGCGGTGTTTTTGTCGTTCAACAGGGTGTTCGTGCGCTCACACCACCTACACGGGCTCGACCTCGATGGCGTAGCGCTGTTCGCCAACCCGGGTGAGGATCAGGGTGGCCTTGTTCTTGGCGTCGCGCCCGGTACCCGCCAGCAGGATCTTGCGCAGTTCCTCCGGGGTGACATCCATGCCGCGTTTCTTGATGTCCAGCACCCCGATTTTTTCGGCCTTGACCCAGGCACGGAGATTTTTCACGTGGTAGGGACGGACGGCCAAGACCTTGTAGGCCTTGGCCAGTGGGGTTTCAACGGGCTCCGCCGTGCTGAAGTAGGCGATGCGCGGGTCGATCAGGTGCCCGCCGGTGGTCTTGAGCAGTTCGTCAATGAGACCTGCGCGGATCACGGCGCCATCGGGTTCGTAGATGTAGGAATCGATTTCGCCCACCGGCACGTCCCCGCGCAGCGCCGCGTCGGGGTCGAAGTCCACGGAACTGGTCAGCTCGGTGGCGCCGTGTGCGGCAATGACCAGGGCAGCACGGCGGATCCCGGGGCGCGCGAGCGGCCCGAACCAGAGTGCGGCCTCCGTGACGTCCCCGTTGATCGAAACCCATTGGACCTCACATCTGGCGGGTACCGCTTCATGGGGAAGTCCCGGGCCCATTTTCACGCCCACGGCCAGTCCGCGGTCAGCCAGGGACTCGACGAAGGACAGGGGAGGGCTGAAGGCCTCCGGGTCGAAGATCCGCGAGGTGCCGGAGGTGTCCGTGGTGCGGCGGGCAGGGTCGAGCCACACCCCGTCGAAGCCGGTCAGGTCGAACTCTGTGGCGTCCGCGTTGACGACGGTGGCAGTTGGCCACGGCATGAGGTTCAGGGTGGCTGCGGCCGCGGTGGTCTCGTCCATCTCAACGGCGGTGACCTCGATGTCGGCGCTGGCCAACGCAAGAGAATCGGCTCCAATGCCACAACCCAAGTCGGCAACCTTCTTGATCCCGGCACGGGTGAATCGCCGTGCGTGGAGCCCTGCGAGCTTGAGTCGCGTCGCCTGTTCCAATCCGGCCTGGGTGAAGACCATGCGGTCGGCAAAAGGGCCGAATTTGGTCCGGGCCTTGGAACGGAGTTGGGCCTGCTGGACCACCGCCGTCACCAATTCCACCGGGTGGCCGGCCTTGCGCAAGGACAGGTTGAGGTTCAGGGCCGCTTCCTTGGTTCCGGCGGCGGACGGGTCCACCGAGTTCAGCAGTTCCCACCCCTGGGGTGTCAACAGGATTGCCAGCTGGGATGCTGCGGCTTCGGAGCTTTGATTTGCCATGGGTTCAAGACTAGCTGTCTGAAGGGGAGATGCTTCGTATCGGCCGTGTTACCCGAGAAGCTAGTCTTCCGGGGGAGAAGAGGAATGCTTAGCAGCCCCATTTTCCGACTCGTAATATTTATGGTGTCCATCACGCGCCGCTGGCTGGGAATATATATACTGACCGGAGCAAAGTTTCGCGAAATGACAGGCAAATTACCGACCGGTCTTCCTGAATGCTTCATATATGGCGGAGCGATTCATCGATAATTGACTGGTCACGGAAATCCCTAATGCTTGCGTAAGGAGGACAAGATTTCTAAATCGGTGCTCAACGTTGATACTCTCAGCCTGTTCGCGGGAATCATTCTCTCGCGGACAAGGCTGATTTTTGGGCCGAGCAACTTTTTTCTGGGGGAAATAGATGGATTCTGAGTCAGCGCGCGCGACAGCTACAACTGTTTCGGAAGCGCCGCGGTGGAATCCGCCAAAGGCCAAGGGACCTTGGATTCGAAACCGTCACGTCACTATTGATCTATCCGCGTGGATCGTTGCACTTTGCCTTGCCACAATCTTCCGCTTTGAACTTAGCCTGACGGAATTCAACCTCGTACCAGTCCTATTTGTCGGACTTGGCGCAGCGGTCCTGCACCTTTTCCTAGGTTGGATTCTTGCGCTGTATAGCGGGCGCTTCACCTACGGAACATTTGAAGAAATTCGCGTCCTCGTTTACGCGGTTGCGCTGGGCGGTGCTGTCGTGAGCATGGCGCTATTCGCGTTCGGAACAGACTGGGGTGTGCCGCGCAGCATTGGGCTAATTGGTGCACCGATCGCACTCCTGTTCATGTGTGGTGTCCGATACGTACAGCGCGTAGCCAGCGAACGGCACCTCCGTCCTGGCGATACGGCATCACCGACCATTATCTATGGGGCCGGTTACTTGGGTGAGACACTTGTGCGGCGCATGCTGACGGACTCCAACACCATCTATCGCCCCGTTGCTTTGATCGATGACGACCCCGCCAAATCAAACCTCCAGGTTCGCGGCGTTCAGGTCATGGGAAGGCTAGATTCCTTGGCCGAAGTGGCGGCTAAGACAGGTGCGGTCGAACTGGTCGTTGCCATCAACTATGTGGATGCTGCACTAGTTCGTTTGATCTCAGACACAGCTGCTGAGGCTGGCCTGAATGTTATGGTCCTGCCGCCACTCAATGACGTGCTCGCCGGTAAGACCAAGCTCTCGGACTTGAGAGACCTTTCCATCGAGGATCTCATTGGTCGGCACCCGGTCGATACCGAAGTTGAGTCCATTGCCGGTTACCTTGCCGGCAAGCGAGTCCTCGTCACCGGAGCCGGCGGCTCCATCGGGTCCGAACTGTGTCTGCAGATCAGCAAGTTTGCTCCTTCGGAACTGATCATGCTGGATCGAGACGAGACAGGCCTTCAAGGTGCCCAACTTAGAACTGCTGGACACGGGCTCCTACATACGCGAGACGTCGTTCTTGCAGATATTCGCGATACCGAAGCACTGCAGAAGATCTTCGAGGAACGACGCCCGGATGTCGTATTCCATGCTGCCGCGTTGAAGCACCTACCAATGTTGGAACAGTACCCAGATGAAGCATGGAAGACCAACGTTCTTGGCACCCTAAATGTATTACGCGCTTCACAATCTACCGGCGTAGCGACCTTCGTAAACATCTCTACTGACAAGGCCGCCAACGCAAGCAGTGTTCTGGGTCATTCCAAGCGAGTCGCGGAAAAACTTACAGCATGGATGGCGAGTGCAACCGGCAAACCTTATCTTTCGGTCCGATTCGGGAACGTTATCGGCAGCAGGGGTTCCATGTTGCCCACTTTCCGTTCGCTTATCGCAGCAGGCGGACCTCTCACCGTGACGCATCCGGAGATCACTCGTTACTTCATGACGATCCCAGAGGCATGTCAGTTGGTAGTCCAGGCAGGCGGTATCGGACGGGCAGGAGAAGTCCTCATACTGGACATGGGAGAGCCAGTGAAGATTCTCGATGTGGCCCAACGCATGATTGAAATGTCGGGTAAGGAAATTGAGATCGTGTTCACTGGGCTGCGCGAGGGAGAAAAACTCCACGAGGAGCTCATTGGATATGGGGAATCGGACAGTCGTCCCTTCCACCCACAGATCTCTCATGCCGATGTCAATCCGATGTCTCCGACTTTACTAACCAAAGCAGTTTGGGAGACCCGTCTTCGTACGGACCGTTCCACATACATGCGAGACAAGATTGATGTCACCCGAAATTCTCCCTCCAAAGCTGAAGCAAGCGAGTAACCGGTAGTTACCCGCCATGTGGTGCTGGCAAATATTCGTGGAAAAGAAGGCTTGCGCCAGATTTTTGCCGAACGAAGGCAGGAGGTGATGATTCATGCTGCCGCTCGCAAACATCTTCCAAAGCTTGAGCAATACCCTCTGACACGACGCCAAACATCATGACGTTTCCTCTGGCCTGCAAGCTAGTTAGGCGGGCTGGCGGTAGCAGTAGTTTGGGAGAAGTGTTGATCATCGAAGTAGGTGAGCCGTTTCAGATTCTGGATGTTGCGCGGCGTATGATCGAGAAGTTCGGTAAAGACATTGAGATTGTCTTCACCGGGCTTCTCGAAGGCGAGAAATTGCATGAGGAACTTGTAGGATTTAAAGAGAACCTTGAATGTCGTTTTCGCCCCCAGATTTCGCACACTAGGGCTGATGCGAATTCACCCGACCGACTGGATTAAGCCGGTTGGAAGGCACGAATGTTGAATACTCAAAGTACTGATGAATCCGCGTGTGGTACGCGGCCGACCACGGAGCGCGTCTAACTGTGAACGAACGTATTTACATGTCTTCTCCCGATGTGGGGGAGCTGGAAGAAGAAGCCGTCCTGGCGGCCATGCGTAGTGGATGGATTGCACCACTAGGTCCCGATGTTGATGCTTTTGAAGCTGAACTGGCTGAACGTGTTGGTGTATCCCATGGCGTAGCTTTGAGTTCGGGGACCGCAGCACTGCACCTTGGTCTGTTAACTCTCGGCGTAAAACCAGGTGATGTTGTGGTCACTTCGACTATGACTTTTGCTGCAACAACAAATGCGATTATGTACACGGGAGCTGAACCGTACTTCATTGACTGCTTGCTCGAGACTGGCAATATGGATCCAGAACTGCTGCGGCGAGGGCTGATTCGTCTGACAGAAGAAGGCCGGAGGGTGGCCGCGATTCTGCCTGTGGATCTGTTGGGCAAGGCCGTTGACTACACGAGCATATTGGCAATTGCTAGAGAATTCGAAGTGCCAGTTCTTTCGGATGCTGCCGAGTCTCTTGGCGCAACGCACCAAGGGAGAGCTGCGGGTAGTTTCGGAGCAGCATCGGTGTTTTCCTTCAACGGAAACAAAATTATGACCACCTCTGGAGGCGGCATGCTGATGACTAATGACGAGGATTTCGCTAATCACGTCCGATATTTGGCAACGCAGGCCAGGCAGCCAGTGGTTCACTACGAACACGCCGATGTTGGTTACAACTACCGTATGAGCAACTTGCTTGCTGCGCTGGGACGTGCACAGCTCAGCCGGCTGGATGAAATGATTGCGAAACGTCGGACAGTACGGAACTTGTACAAGGAGCTGTTCTCAAAGATCGAAGGGGTTGAGATTTTCGGTTCCGTAGCCGACGAAAACGACAATGTGTGGTTAACGGCAGTGACAATTAATGATTCGATCGCAGGATTCAGCCCAGCCGATCTCTCCGCAGCGTTGAGCCAGCACAATATCGAAAGCCGCCCGCTATGGAAACCTATGCACTTACAACCCGTATTCTCCAAGTATCGTGGCGAATTTACTGGAGCAGCGGAACAGCTATTTAGGACTCATCTGACGTTACCCAGTGGTTCTGCCCTCAGTAGGGCACAATGCGAATCGGTTCTTGACAAGATTGTGGACTTCGTCGGGGAGCGTGTATGAGTACGCAACATGGACAGTACGATGTGGCTAAGCGCTGTATTGATATCCTCGGAGCGGCAGTTGGACTTGTGGTCCTTTCACCGGTCATCGCTGCAACAGCTGTAGTCGTGCGTGTAAAGCTCGGTTCGCCTGTGATGTTTGTACAAGAACGCCCTGGACGAAACGGCAAAGTCTTCGAGCTCTATAAGTTTCGGAGCATGCTGGATATTGATATATCCAAGGGACTAATCGCTGATGAGGACCGACTTACCTCTTTCGGTAAGATATTACGCTCAACAAGTCTTGATGAGTTGCCATCCCTGGTAAATGTGTTGAAAGGGGATATGAGCTTAGTTGGTCCTCGCCCCTTATTGGTTGAATACCTGGATCGTTATAGCTCGGAGCAATCACGCCGTCACGAGGTGAAACCCGGCGTCACTGGTTTAGCTCAAGTTCGAGGCCGCAATGCCATTGAGTGGGATGAGAAACTCGCACTCGATGTTGAATACGTTGTCTCGCGTTGTCTCCTACTTGACATCAAAATCCTATGGGAGACCGCGCGTGCCGTAGCGATTCGTGAAGGTATCACTCATGACGGACATGTGACGATGAATAAATTCGAGGGTAACACCTGTGCCAATTGATGCAGTACTTATCGGCGCGGGAGGCTTCGGTCGTGAAGTACTGGATGTAATCGAAGCCCATAATCGCGTACACGGAATCGACTCAGAAGAGCGTATCCGAATTCTTGGCGTTGTGGACGATGCACCGAGTGAGCTGAATCTTAAGCGACTTGATGACCGTGGCTATTTACATTTGGGAGGTATTTCAGAGCTTCTTAGAGAATACCCTTCTGGTAGATACCTGCTGGGTGTCGGAGATCCCAATACCAAACGTAAAATTGCTGAAGCGTTAGAGAAGAGTGGGTGGTCTCCAGTCACCGTTATTCATCCAAATGCTGTCATTGGATCTGTCCAGGGGATAGGACAAGGATCAATCATTTGCGGTGGTGTTCAACTCTCCACGAATACACTTCTGGGCCGCCATGTACATCTGAACCCAAGTGTGACTATCGGTCACGATGCTGTCTTGAATGATTATGTTTCGGTCAACCCCGGGGCCATTGTATCCGGCGAGGTTACTGTGGGGACCGGCACACTTATAGGCGCTGGAGCAACTATCCTGCAAGGGCTAAGTATCGGAGACCGGGCATTGGTTGGGGCGTGCGCATGCGTAACTCGAAAAGTAGATAACGAAATACTGGTTGTCGGCGTCCCCGCGCGTCCGCACTTGGAAGTGAGTGGTTCGTGAAGATTCTGATCGTTTCCCAGTACTACCCGCCTGAGGCAGTGCCGATTCCAGATGATCTGGCGCGAGGACTTGCGGATCGTGGCCATTCTGTCAGCGTCCTCACAGGATATCCGAATTATCCGCAGGGGAAGGTGTTTCCTGGGTACCGTCAGCGTTGGCGAGGGCATGAGCGGCATGGTGAAATCGTACTCATTCGGGTTCCGCTCTATGCAGATCATTCTCACAGTGCAGCAAAGCGCATGCTTAATTACATGTCGTTTGCGCTGAGCGCAGCCACGTCGCGATGTGTCGCGAGAGAAGCAGATGTCATTTACGTGTATGCGACACAAATGACCGCCGCGTTCGGCCCGTGGCTCTGGAGGGTCACAGGCGGCCGGCCGTATGTTCTGCACGTGCAAGATCTGTGGCCCGATTCGATCGTTGGGTCGTCTATGGTGTCGGGCAGTGGGTTGGGGCGTCTCGTGTCTGGAGTGCTCAGACCGTGGCTTCGGACCGCTTATCGGCGTGCCGCGGCTGTAATCGGTATAGCACCGACGATGGTGTCGACTCTGATCTCGCGAGGGGTGCCCATTGATCGCGCCCACCTCATCTACAACTGGGCTGATGCCGGTGGTGCGATCAACGCGCTGCTACCACCTGTGGACGGAACGCCGCGTGCCGAAGTGGTCTATGCGGGAAACGTAGGGGAAATGCAGGATCTCGATACCGCAGTACGGGCGGTCCATGCAGCGGCTGACGCTGGAGTTTCGCTGACCATTGTCGGAGACGGTGTTGCTCGCGAGGAGCTACGCGAACTGGTCACGGAACTTGGTGCCGCAAATGTGCGATTCAAAGATCCAGTGCCGCGCGAAAGGATGCCTGAAATCTACGCGAAAGCCGACTACGCGCTCGTTTCGTTAAAGAACATGCCGGTGTTCCACGGAACGATTCCGTCGAAGTTTCAAGCGGTTCTCGCAGCGGGCGTGCCCGTGATCACAACCGTACAAGGCGACGTGCGGGAAATCGTCGACGAGATGGGTGTTGGCTTCACAGCTGATGCCGAAAGCGTAAGCTCATTGGCGGCTACTTTTCGAGCTGCCGCCGCGCTCACTGCTAGGGAGCGCGAGGAGATGTCGCATCGTGGGCGAGATCTCTATGACACAAAGTTCTCCCGAGAATCGGGAATCTCAAGGATCGAAGAAGTGCTTGCCGAGGCAACGAAGGGAAAGTGAAGTGCACGATGAGTGATTCATACGGAGGAGCGCGAGTACTCGTAACTGGCGGAACCGGTTCATTCGGACATACCGTGGTAAAAAAACTGCTCGACCGGGATGTTGCTGAGATCCGCATCTTTAGCCGTGACGAGGCGAAGCAGGATTTCATGCGCCACGAGATCAACGACGATCGGTTGAGATTCTACGTGGGCGATGTCCGCGACTTCGACAGTGTCGATCGGGCGTCGCGGGATGTCGACTACATATTCCATGCTGCCGCACTAAAGCAAGTCCCATCTTGCGAGTTTTTCCCGATGGAGGCAGTGCGCACGAATGTAACGGGTAGCGAAAACGTCGTCCGGGCAGCCGACCACCATGGGGTAAAGAGTGTCGTGTGTCTCAGTACCGACAAGGCGGTGTACCCAGTGAACGCAATGGGCATGTCGAAAGCGCTCATGGAGAAGGTTGCCCAGTCGTACGGCTTGAACAACCCCAACACTGATACGACCGTCTCATGCGTTCGGTACGGGAACGTGATGTATTCTCGTGGATCTGTCATACCGCTGTTCATCCGACAAATCAAAAGCGGAAAGAACATCACGGTGACCAACCCCGAGATGACGCGCTTCATGATGTCCTTGGCCCACTCGGTTGACTTGGTCGAGTTTGCGTTCCGCAATGCGCAGCAGGGGGACCTCTTTGTCCGCAAGGCCAAGGCGTGCTCAATTGGGGACCTTGCGCAGGCGGTGTTGAATCTGTTCCGCTCGGATGCGAAGGTTGAAGTGATCGGAACTCGCCATGCCGAGAAACTGTCCGAGGCGCTCGCAACACGTGAGGAGCTCTCACGTGCCCGTGACATGGGAGACTACTTCCGCGTTGTTGCTGACAACCGCGACCTAAACTACAGCGTCTACTTCGAAGAGGGCGATGTGACCCAAAGTCACTTCGAGGACTACGACTCTCACACAGTGGATCAAATGTCTATCGTTGAGGTTGAGGAACTCCTGCTCACACTGCCAGAGGTACGGAAAGAACTGCAGCTTGCTGGCCTTCCCGCGGAGGTGGCGTCACAATCATGAGCCGATTTGCGGTCACAGGTTCACGGGGCTTTCTCGGGTGGCACCTCCGTGCGGGAATCCGGGAATCAGGTACGTCAGTCGACGGGATACCTGTCGGAGAAGCCTTCGATCTTGAGCAGGCAACCGGTGCGATCGATGGCAGCAGCCGCGCCATTCACATCGCCGGTGTGAATCGAGCATCGGATGAGGCAGTCGCCGAGGGCAACATCGGCTTTGCCGATCAGTTCGCGACCGCACTTCGGGCGGCTGACAATCCCCCTCCGATCGTGGTTTATGCTAACTCGACACAGGCGACGAACGGATCGGTATACGGTGAGGCCAAAGCTCGTGCGGGTGACATTGTTGCCGCCGCAGCTTCTTACGTGGGTGCGGAGTTTGTAGACCTGCGCCTGCCAAATCTGTTCGGTGAGCACGGACGTCCCTTCTACAATTCGGTTACTGCGACCTTCAGCCATCTCATTGCGAAGGGGGAAAGCCCGACGGTGGAGAACGACAAGATGCTTACGCTCCTTCACGCGCAGAACGCGGTAGACCTCCTTGCGGGTTTTGTGCCGATCGATGCGCTTTCGGCGCTCGAACAGCAGGAAACAGTCTCTGGCCTAGTGAGTCGGATGCAGGGATACGCGGACCTTTACCGTAACGGTGAGATCCCAGACGTCGCTGATGAATTTGATCGAGATCTTTTCAATACCTACCGCTCCTTCACATTCCCGAGCCATGCGCCGATCAGGCTGACCCGCCACGCTGATCCGCGCGGTTCCTTCTTCGAGATCATCCGATCGCATGGCGGGCCCGGCCAGTCTTCGTTCTCGACGACTGTGCCTGGAGTGACACGTGGCGATCACTTCCATCGGCGTAAGATCGAGCGCTTCACCGTGTTGCACGGGCGAGCAAGAATTTCGCTACGGCGATTGTTCACCGATGAGGTGATCTCGTTTGACGTCTCCGGAGACGTCCCGAACGCTGTCGACATGCCAACGATGTGGTCACACAACATCACCAACATCGGCGATGACTTGCTTTATACGTCCTTTTGGACAAACGAAATTTTTAATCCAGAAAACCCCGACACGATTGCCGAGGTAGTTTAATATGGCCGAAAAACTCAAGGTGATGACTGTTGTCGGCACCAGGCCGGAGATTATCCGTCTGTCCGCAACGATCAAGTTGCTCGATGAGCACACCGATCAGATACTCGTCCACACGGGACAGAACTACGATTACGAGCTTAATGAGGTCTTCTTCGAAGATCTCGGGCTGCGCAAACCTGATTACTTTCTCAACGCTGACACGTCATCGCTGGGCGCTGCGTTAGGGTCGATCCTCACTAAGACCGAGGGGGTGCTTCGCGAGGAGGCTCCGGATGCCTTCCTTGTGCTGGGCGACACCAACAGTTGCATCTCAGCGGTGATCGCGAAGCGAATGAAAATTCCTGTGTTCCACATGGAGGCGGGCAACCGTTCGTTCGACGAAAATGTTCCGGAAGAGACGAATCGTCGCCTCGTGGATCATGTTGCTGACTACAACCTCGTCTACACCGAGCACGCTCGGCGCAACTTGCTCGCCGAGGGATTGCATCCCTCAAAGATCCTCCTCACGGGTTCGCCGATGCGAGAGGTGCTCGAGCAGAACAGGCAGCAGATTGACGCGAGCGATGCTGTCCAACGGATGGGCCTGACCAAAGGAAACTATTTCCTCGTGAGTTTGCACCGCGAAGAGAACGTTGACAACCCCGCACGTCTGCGCTCAGCCATTGCTTCCCTCCAGGTCTTGCGAGAAAAGTACAAGGTACCGGTGCTCGTATCGACTCACCCGAGGACTCGTAATCGGATTGAAGAGCTCGAAGATGTTGAAGCTGTAAGGGGGATCACTTTCCATCCTCCGTTCGGCTTTCACGACTACAACAAGCTGCAACAGGACGCGAAACTGGTGCTCTCAGACAGTGGGACTATCAGTGAAGAATCAAGTCTCCTCGACTTCCCCGCCGTGACGGTGCGGGACTTCATCGAACGTCCCGAAGCCTTGGACGCTGGCGCGATCATTACTACTGGACTGACCCCGCAGGCCGTGCTTCAAGCCGTGGAAGTGCGATTGAGCGTATCGAATCTCGCCTCTTCACTTCCATCCGGTTACGAGATCGATGACACTGCCTGGCGTACTACGGCATTCCTTTTGTCGACGGCCCATTCACACCGAGCACGATTGGGACTCCATGACTGAAGAATTGAAGGTGGAGGACGCTGGATCCGACAGCCGTTCCGATGCACGAACAATTATGACGAGTGCATGGCGATTGTCAGTGCCAGACACCGTTTCTGAAGATTCGCCGTTGCTCGTGATTCCAACAGTGCACCCTCGCGGTGACCGGCGGATTGTTCGATGCGCGCAGGTCGCGCTGGACGCGGGCTTCCGCGTGCATTTCTTATGGCTCGGTAGAGGCGAATCGAGTCTCGATCCACTTGCCGGTGAAACCCTCTTTCCAGAGCCCCAGAACGCGACTGAGCGTATCCGCATGGTTCCTCGTATTGCGAGGCGTGCGGCCCAGCTCGGCGGACATATGTGGCATATCCACGACTTTTACTTTTTGGGTGAAGCGAAGCGATGGCGACGCAAGAGCGGTCGTGCAGTCTTGTACGATGTCCACGAGTACTACGGGCGGTACTACGCGGGTAAGGTGCCTGCGCCGACAATCGTCCAAAGGCTGATCGCAGGGGCAATCGAACGATATCAGGTTCGTTCGGCTAAGAAGCTCGGTGCTGCAAATGTAGTTACTGAAGAGATGGCGGTGTCTTTCCGAGCGTGGGGTGTGCCGGTTTCCGTATCTCCGAACTATCCGATGTTGTCACAGTTCGGTGATCTCCCATCGGTTACGTTCAGCGAGCGTCGGTGGCGAGTACTGCACATCGGGACGCTGAGTCGAGAGTATGGAACTGAGCTCTTGGTCCAGCTCGCGGCCCGATCACTGCAACGCGAACTCCCCTTTGACTTCACGGTGTTGGCGCGATTCCCTTCGCCTGGCCACGCGCAGGCTTTCGAGGAGCTCCTCGCCAGGGTAGGGGCACCTGTTAACCTGAAGCTTGTCCCCACTCGTCCTACCCATGAAATGCCTGGACTTCTGGCCAGCGCGGGTTTTGGTCTGTCTTTGTTAGCGCTCGACGGACAGAACGAGTCCGCAGTACCTAGCAAGAATTACGAGCACGTCATGGCCGGTATGGTGGATGTGGTGACTGACCGTGCTGCCCAGCGCCAGTTCGCCGAATCTTTTGCGGTGCATGTGAGTGGGCACGCTGACGATGCCGACGCGATGCTGGATCAAATGATCCGTCTAGCTGAGGACGCCAGCGGAACTGAAACCGAACTTACCGAGAAGGCGGGGAGCGCTCGTAATCACTTCACGTGGGAACGCGCCGTCGAGCCCGGTCTTCGAGCGATGCTGCTCCAGCTGTCTAGTAAAGGACCGGAATGATTTGGGGGAGCGCGAATGCTTCGTAACGACTCAAATGCGCGCTCTAAAGCTGGGTGCGGTCGATCATCGCTCCTGTTATCCGGCTCGACTCAATCAAACTTGAGAGATACTGCGCGGCTACCTGAGGGGCCGTCGAGTTCCGTCTTGTTACGGCAGCTCGTACGCGTGGCGCTGATTGTGTTTTCCTTGTTCGCGTATGTCTCGGTGCTTGAGTATTCCTATCGTGACATCGTCGCACCTCGGTTCGGATATCTAGGTTACATTTACCGCGAGCCTGATGGCTTTTGGCTCTCGTTGGGCTTTGGAATGATGGTGCTCACTGCTCTGCTCCTCCCTCGCCTACTCTCGCGTGGGTCACACGTCGTGGTGTGGATGCTGTTTGTAGTTGTGCTGGTTCCAATCGCGCAAATCCCATACTTTGGGAGCTCCCTGGCACCGGCCCATGTTTTCGGGTACTCAACGTTCGCGGCCATCCTGCTACTCGTCACTAGCCGTCTGAGTGGGACCGCCATGTTTCGCTCGATCGTGCCGTTGGCTTCGGGACGCAGCACAGCGTTCTGGCTCGTGTTGCTAGTGATTTCGGTGACCACTTACAGCTTCTCATTCGCGGTATTTGGATTTCGACTCGAAATTATGTCTGTATTCGATGTTGCGAGCACCAGACTCGAGTATCGAGATGAGGTGGCGCCCAATGTGCCGCTTCTCGGCTATCTTGTTTCCAACCAAGGAAACATTATTAACCCGCTGCTGATCAGTATTGGGGTAGCGCGTCGGCGCTGGTTGTTAGTCGCCGCAGGTACGTTCGGTCAGCTGTTGCTTTATTCGGTAACTGGGTATCGAACCGCGCTACTGTCTATCGTGGTCTGCCTGATGGTCAGTCTGATTCTTCGGAAGCGGAAGTCGATCTGGGGCGGTGCACTGCTCATGGGAACGATGATCCTCGCGTGGGGATCGGTTGTTATCGATCGATTCTTCGCGCTTGGGGCTGTCGACCTCATAGTGAACCGGATGCTCATCACTGCGGGGCACCTGACCCCCCACTATCTTGAAGTATATGCAGACAAACAGTGGCACTACTGGGCGTACTCCTTCCTAGGTTGGATAGTTGAGGATCCCCACGAACTTTCGCCAGGTTTCTACGTGAGTGTCATCGCGTTCGGTCGCCCGGACATCCAGTCGAACGCAAACTTGTTCGCCGACGGTTACGCGAACCTCGGATATGTTGGGGTAGCGATCGAAGCATCGTTCCTCGTGTTCGTCCTGCTCTTGATTAACAGCGCCTCGCGGGGACTGCCGATGCAGATCGTATTGCCGACGCTGATCCTACCTGCCTTTGCGTTGTCCAATGGCAGCCCCTTCACAGCGTTCCTGAGCTTTGGCTTCGCACTGGCGGTCGTCATGTTTGCTCTCATGCCAAGGGACGTAGCACTCGCTCCTAGAGGAGCGAGAAAGTCAGATGGTCGAGTCCGCATCGCCGATGAATCTGGCTTAGTGGAATCGACTGCGTTGAGCCAGCAGAAGGGGAAGTCGCGGTGATTTTCGCCTCGCGGCTCCATGCCTTCTTCGCCGGCAGGGAAGTGAGAGGTGCTTCGGCGCTCGCACTCAGTTCAATCGTCGCACAGGGAATAGCGCTCATGGTGACGCCGTTGTTGTCGAGGATTTACGCGCCCGAGGCATTCGGATACCTGACGCTTATCGTGTCGGTTACAGGAACGTTAACTCCAGCCGTTGCGCTTCGGTTGGAGTCGGCGCTCATGCTGCCTCGTAGAGACTCAATCGCGACGGCACTGCTTGTTCTCGGTCTCATCGCGGCGGCGCTGATTAGCGTGTTTGCCATAGTCGTGCTGGAAATCTGTTTCGCGATTGGATGGCTTACTCCGATGGCCAACCTGCCAGGGTTTGCCTTGTGGGTTGGCGGGATCACGTTTCTTTCGGGGGTGTTCATTCTCCTGGGTCAGTTCGCCCTCCGCGGTCGTCAATACGGCGCAGTTGCGGCACGTAACGTGACGCAGGGTACGACGACAGTGCTGGCGCAGCTTGGCTTTGCCTATACGTCGACTTCAGCGAGCGGGCTGGTCATCGGTTACTTCATCGGCCGAGTCGTAGGCGTAATACCACTGTTGAAATCCGTTCGTTCGCGGCTTCGTCGGTTCGATGGCTCGGATATTCGAAACGGGATTCGCCGTTACCGCTTGTTTCCCCTGTTGTTTGCACCTGCAGCATTGCTCAACGCCGGCGCGCTGGCTGCTCCGATCATAATTGCGGGACTTTGGTTTGAAGTCTCGGATGCCGGCCAATTTGGTATGGCTGAGCGGATCCTTGCTGTTCCATTAGTGATTGTGGCGGCGGGGCTCGGTCAAGTTGTTGAGGCCCGTCTCGCTCTTCACTATCGGGAAAGGCGCGCTGGAAGCGTTCGATACTACATGCGAGTTTCAGTATTTCTCGCAGGTTTTAGCGTGGTGGTGGGAATCGCTGTTTGGATTGGAGCTCCTGTATTGGTGCCGTTCGTGCTAGGTGTGGAGTGGCGCGAAACTGCGACGATCATGCAATTGCTCATCCCCATGTTGGTGACCCGTTTGATAGCGAGCCCGATGAGTAAGGCGATTGTCGTTATCGGGTGGGCGCGGAGAAATTTCGCACTCGACATTGTGCGAGCTCTGCTGATCGCCACGGTTCTGCTGGGGTGTTGGTGGTTCCGTGCGCCGCTCGAAACGATGGTCCTTTGGACATCTCTGGCATTTGCGTTAGTTTACACAGTCACGTGGTTCGTTGGGTTAGTAGGCGTGCGTCAGCTGGATGCGCGGACAGATGTGCCGTCTGGATAGGCGATGTTTATTCTGGCTTACCAACGAAATTCTTGACGAACTGAGCCGTGGAAGGAGGGTAAGCTACCTACCATGAAGATCCTCAGTGTCGTCGGTGCGCGCCCACAATTCGTCAAACTTGCCCCTATCCATAGTGCGACATTGGCTGCGGGCGTCGAGCACGTGATCGTGCACACGGGTCAGCACTATGATCCGATGCTGTCCGACATCTTTTTTGAAGATCTTGGAATCGGTGTCCCAGACGTTCACCTTGGTGTTGGGAGTGGTTCGCATGGTGTGCAGACTGGTGCCATGCTGGCAGCATTGGATGCCGTGTTTGATGAGCACCGCCCCGACTGGGTGCTTGTCTACGGTGACACGAATTCGACCGTTGCGGCAGCGCTCAGCGCAGTGAAGATGCATATTCCGGTCGCGCATCTTGAGGCTGGATTGCGTAGCTTCAACCGTCGGATGCCTGAAGAGCACAACCGGGTGATAACCGATCACGCCGCAGACCTCTTGCTCGCTCCGACCCAGGTTGCTGTTGAACACCTCGCGCATGAGGGGCTGGCCGAGCGCACGGTTCTCGTTGGTGACGTAATGACGGACGTGCTATACGTGACCCGTGACAAGGTTGCTGCGGCGCCGTCTCGGCTACTTGCCGAACTAGGACTCACTGCTGGTAGCTACTACTTGTCGACGATACACCGGGCAGAGAATACTGATGACCCTGCACGTCTCTTAGAGATTGTTAAGGGTCTGGCAGAACTCGACAAGCCAGTTGTTTTGCTGGCGCATCCGCGGGTCGTAGCGAAGGCCGCAACACATGGCATTGAACTAACGCAGGGTTCACTTATCGCTCACCCGCCGCTGGCGTACCCGGATCTCATCGCCGCTGCACTTGCGAGTGCGGGAATTGTAACCGACTCTGGGGGGCTTCAAAAGGAAGCCTTCCTGCTGAGGGTTCCATGCACCACTGTGCGAACTGAAACTGAGTGGGTTGAAACCGTCGAGCTGAAATGGAACGTGTTGGCGAACTCCGCGGAAGAGATCGCGACCGCTGTCACCCGCCCTCGTCCGCCGGAAACGCATGCCGCACCATACGGGGACGGTGACGCTGCGACGCGAGCCGTTCAAACACTGCTGAGCAAACGCGTCACTGGCTAACTCACTTTGGTAACACTTGAAATCTAAAGTTCCTGGCCAGCATTGATCTTGATAGAGTTCAAGTCATGCGTATTGCCGTCATTGCCTTGGGTAAAATCGGGCTTCCACTTGCTGTCCAGTTCGCCGACTCCGGTCATGACGTCGTCGGTGTGGATGTGAATCCCCAGACGGTCAATTTGGTGAATGAGGCCACGGAGCCGTTCCCGGGCGAGGCGTTGTTACAGGAAAAGCTATCTGCGCTAGTGCCCGCTGGGCGGCTGCGTGCGACGACGGACTATGCCGAAGCGATCCCCGATGCCGATGTGGTTGTTTTGGTGGTTCCACTATTTGTGAACGACACTACTTGGGAGCCAGATTTTGCGTGGATGGACGCGGCAACGGAATCGTTGGCCGCGCATCTGACGCCAGGGACACTTGTTTCATACGAGACGACGTTGCCGGTCGGGACCACGAGGGGTCGGTGGAAGCCGATGCTCGAAGCGGGTTCTGGATTAGAAGAAGGTAAAGACTTCCACCTAGTGTTCTCACCCGAGAGGGTACTCACCGGTCGGGTTTTCGAGGATCTGCGTAAGTACCCAAAGTTGATTGGTGCGCTTTCTGATGAGGGAGCTCGGCTGGCCCGCGACTTCTACGAAGCAGTGCTCCAGTTTGACGAGCGCCCTGATCTCGTCCGTCCTAACGGTGTTTGGGATCTTGGTTCAGCAGAGGCATCCGAGATGGCGAAACTTGCCGAGACGACTTACCGTGACGTGAATATCGGACTGGCGAATCAATTTGGGATCTTCGCAGCCGAGAACGGGATCGACGTGTATCAGGTGATTGAGGCGTGCAACTCGCAGCCGTTCAGCCATATTCACCGGCCAGGGATTGCTGTTGGCGGACACTGTATCCCTGTCTACCCGCGCTTGTATCTGTCGACCGACCCGGATGCTGACATTGTGCGCACCGCACGGTTGTTGAACGCCTCGATGCCGGAGCGACTGGTGAAGCAGGCCGAAGGGGTGCTCGGATCTTTGGAGGGGCAGCGGGCCGTCGTGCTGGGGGCCTCCTACCGCGGTGGAGTCAAGGAGACCGCCTTTTCCGGTGTCTTCCCGACGGTCGAGGCATTGCGCGAGCGCGGTGCGATAGTCAGCGTCCATGACCCGCTCTACAGTGATGACGAACTGCGTGGCCTTGGGTTCGAACCATACGTGCTTGGCGGCGAAGCTGATCTTGCGATTTTGCAGACCGACCACGAGCACTACCGAGACCTCACTCCAGCGCAGTTGCCAGGTGTGAAGCTCCTGGTCGACGGACGTAACGCCACGGATGCCTCCCAGTGGGCCGGCACACCTAGAATCGTCGTTGGAATGGCATCCGTTCGCGTCAGCACAGACGCTTAATCAAATGTAGCCAGACCTTTTCTTGATCGGAGTCAACCATCGTGACTAACCCTTCTTCTGTACGAATCGTTGATTCCGCTGATGTTTCTGCAGATGCGGTGATTGGTGCCGGCACGTCGGTGTGGCATCTGGCGCAAGTGCGTGAAGGCGCGAGGCTTGGCGCCAACTGTATCGTCGGGCGTGGCGCATATGTGGGCACAGGCGTTGTCATGGGTGATAACTGCAAGGTTCAGAATTATGCGCTCGTCTATGAGCCCGCGCGACTCGCTGACGGGGTGTTTATTGGTCCTGCGGTGGTGCTGACCAACGACACGTATCCGCGCGCAATCAATCCCGATGGCACGATTAAAAGTGCGCATGATTGGGAGCCGGTTGGGGTGACCATCGAGCGTGGTGCGTCGATTGGTGCACGCGCGACGTGTGTGGCCCCGGTGACCATTGGTGCGTGGGCGACGGTCGCCGCAGGTGCGGTCGTCGTGAAGGATGTACCCGCATATGCGCTGGTGGCCGGGGTTCCGGCACGGCGGTTGGGGTGGGTCGGCGAAGCCGGGCATCCCCTTGTCGCGGGCGAAACACCAGGGGACTGGGTATGCCCGGTTACTGGTAAGCGTTATACAGAGTCTGATGGAACTTTATTCAAGGAGAACGTGTGAGCGAGTTCATTCCCCCTGCGAAGCCAATTATTGGTGATGATGAACGGGCTGCGGTTGATCGGGTGATGCGATCTGGCATGGTCGCTCAGGGGCCAGAAGTAGCGGCTTTCGAGACCGAGTTCTCGGCCCACTTCGTCCCGGGCCGCCCATCGGTTGCGGTCAACTCGGGTACAGCCGGGTTGCACCTAGGCTTGCTTGCGGTCGGTCTCGGGCCAGGGGATGAGGTGATTGTGCCATCATTCACGTTCGCAGCGACGGGGAACTCGGTGGCGCTGACCGGTGCAACACCGGTTTTCGTGGATATTGAGCCAGACACATTCAGCCTTGACCCTGTAGCTGTTGAAGCGGCGATCACCTCGAAAACCCGTGGAATCATGCCGGTGCACCTATATGGGCACCCGGCACGAATGCATGAGCTTCAGGCAATTGCAACGAAGCACGGAGTCGCACTCTACGAAGATGCTGCCCAGGCGCACGGTGCGATGTTGGATGGTCGCCCGGTGGGATCGTTTGGTGCGTTCGCGATGTTCAGTCTGTATCCGACGAAGAACATGACCAGCGGCGAGGGCGGCATGGTCACCGCAGCCTCCGAGGAGATCGCTCGAAAAGTCCGGTTGTTGCGCAATCAGGGGATGGAACGGCAGTACGAGAACGAGATCATTGGTTTCAACGCCCGGATGACCGACATCCATGCGGCGATCGGCCGGGTTCAGCTGACCAAGGTTGATGCCTGGACGAAGACGCGGCAGGCCAATGCGGCGTTCCTGAATGCGAACCTGCAAGGCGTGACCGTGCCCCCGGTGGTTGATGGTGCGGTACATGTGTATCATCAGTACACGATCCGGGTTCCGGAGGGCCGGGACGGGTTCGTTGCTGCACTCAAGGCCGAACACAACGTGGGCGCGGGAGTATATTACCCGATCCCAAACCACCGCCTGCCGTCCCTTGCCCCGTACGCCCCCGGCTTGGACCTGCCGGAGACAGAGAAAGCGGCCCGCGAGGTCGTCTCCCTCCCAGTTCACCCGTCGCTCACCCAGGATGACCTGGAACGTATCGTAACCGCCGTAAACACTGTGGTAAAGGCAGGAGTCTGATGTCAGTGCTTCGCGCGGGTCTGCTCGGAATTGGCATGATGGGCCGCCACCATGCCCGGGTATTGCGGGAGATCGACGGAGTCGAACTAGTTGCGATTGCCGACCCAGGTGGCGACCCCCACGGGGTCGCCGGGGACCTGGACATCCTGCCCAATATTGACTCACTGATTGCAGCAGGCATTGATATCGCCGTGGTGGCGGTGCCGACCGCGTTCCACGAGGAAGCCGCGTTGAAGCTTGCCGCGGCTGGTGTGCATACGCTGGTTGAGAAGCCGATCGCGCATTCGCTGGAAGCGGGGCAACGCATGGTTGATGCGTTCCGTGATGCGGGCTTGGTTGGTGCGGTGGGGCATATTGAACGGTTTAACCCCGCGTTGCAGGAGTTGCGTCGGCGAATCGAATCGGGCGAGTTGGGTGCCCTGTATCAGGTGCAAACTCGCAGGCAAGGCCCGTTTCCAGCCAGAATTTCGGATGTTGGGGTTGCCAAAGACCTCGCGTCCCATGACGTTGACCTTACCGCCTGGGTGGTGCAATCCGAGTACGAATTCGTGTTCGCGCAGACCGCGTTCAAGAGCGGCCGTGAGCATGAAGACATGATCGCGATCACCGGCCGAACCCGCTCAGGTGTGATCGTGAACAACCTCGTGAACTGGCTCAGCCCGATGAAGGAACGCCTCACGGTCGTTACCGGTGAGAAGGGCGCCTTTGTCGCTGACACCGCCACCGGTGATCTCACGTTCTATGCCAACGGCACTATCCCGTTGGAATGGGATTCCGTGTCATCCTTCCGTGGTGTTTCCGAAGGCAACATCACCCGGTACGCGTTCGCTAAGCGCGAGCCACTGCGCGTCGAACACGAGAACTTCCGAGACGCCGTCCTTGGCTTGCCCTCCGACATCGTGACCATGGAACAAGGCCAACGCACCCTTCTCGTCGTCGAAACTGCACTCCAAGCGGCGCGCGAAAGTATTGTCACGAAACTCTAAGGATTCGCTGATTATTTAGCTGGTGTGTCGCCGGTTCGGGGGACTGATTCCAGTGCCCAATGACTGAGCATCAAGCGCATGCCAATGATGTAAAGCTGATCAGTGTTTGTCGTCCAGAAGGCGTTGGTGCGACCAGTCTCGAGTGGGCAATACTGCGACGACTTATCCGATCACTACTCGGCCGCGTGAAAGGACTCGAAGCTAACGATTAACCTGAGAGCGGGTAGCAGTTCCTCAACCATCCGCTCGTACACTGGATCGCTTTGACGATACGGATCAATGACATCAAGGTTTCCTTCCGACTTCGCTCGCGCCACGTGGCGCACCAGCTGGGCCTTGTTCAGCAATGCCGCCCAACGTGTATCCACGGTTGTCGAGTCCTTTCCCTTGGGCAGTGTGCTGTCTGGCAAGGCTGCCAACTCGCCCAGCACGGTAGCAAATTCTCGAACAGTGTATGTTCGCTTGAGCAGTCTTGGGCTCATTGCCACGATGTTGCTTCGGTGCTCATCGGTCAAGGCAAGTATTAGGTCGTTGCCGTTTGCAATGTCCTCATTTAGTTGCCTTGCGACGAATTCATCGCTTGCGACGCCGACTTCACGTAGCTTCATCGAGGAACGCTCATCCATTTGATGTCCGACCAACGCGTGAGCTCCGGCGCTTCGAATCGTGAATGACCCGGGAGAGACGCGATTTAGCTCGCTCTGAAGAAATAGCTCGGCATAAGGTGAACGGCAAATGTTGCCGGTGCAGACTGTGAGGATCCTGATCATGATTTGATCATAGTCAATCGGGCGAGTCTTTCCTCGAATGCAATGAGTGAGCCGTCCCAGCTATGCCATGCGGGTGTTCGGCTGCCGACCCTGAATGGATGAATTCACGGGTGCCTGACGCGATGATAATCTCGCGCCGTCAGGTGCCGAATGTCCAGAGTTTGCATCAATTCCAGCTAAGATTGAAATAAACTCATCAAAGTCTTTTCGACTGCGCACAACTTACTGGGAGCAATATCAGTGGAACAGCTTGAAGAAAATGTAGCGGACGGCCCGGACTTAAGGCAATATCTGCGAGTACTGCGCACATTTTGGCGGAGCATCTGCAGCATTGTCCTAGTTGCCGTCATCTGCGCATTTAGCTGGTCGCTTACGCAGCAACCGCTTTACGCGGCGTCAGCCTCCGGGTTAGTTGTCGCTAGCGGTGCAGACACCGCGGCACTGGCCCTCTCCGGCGACAGCTTGGCGAAGTCACGTGCCATCAGCTACCAGAGCATCGCGGCGACCCGCACAGTTGCCGAGCGAGTCCGAGATGAGTTGAAACTCGATGCAACTGCCGAGCAACTTCTCGGACAGCTCAGCGTTGAACTGCCTACCGGCACCGCCGAGGTGCGGTTGAGCATCACCAATGGCGACCCAGTTCTGGCGCAAAAGACCGCAAATGCATGGGTTGACTCTCTGGCCGAGCAAGTCAAGGAAATTGAGTCCGGCTTTGTCAACGGATCATCAAAAGCTGATTCCATCGTTCAATTCGTTCCACTCGTGGATGCCGAAGTTCCGACGTCGCCGGTATCTCCCAACACCAAGCTCGCCCTAGTTCTCGGAGCAATGCTTGGCCTCGCCATAGGAATTGGATGCGCAATGCTGCGGAATCACTTGGATCGCCGGGTTCGCTCCGTGGAGGATCTGGAGAAACTGGGCTCCTCGGTGATCGGCACAATTCCATTGGATCCGCGATTGGTGAACAACCGCGCGACCGTCGAAACCGGCGCCTTGGACCATGACGATCGTGCCTCGCACCCGTATGCCGAGGCTTTGCGTGAGCTTCGTACGAACCTTACCTACGTTGATGTGGACAAGCCCGCACGGGTCATCCTCGTAACGTCATCGGTCCCAGGCGAAGGAAAGTCTTCGGTTGCTGCAAACCTGGCGATCGCCATTGCCTCCACGGGGCGTCCTACGATACTTATTGATGCAGATTTGCGTCGTCCCGTAGTCACCGACGTCTTTGGTCTTCCTGGAGGCGCCGGACTCACTGATGTGCTCAGCCACCACGCAACGCTGGATGACGTCCTGCAGCCCTACGGACCCATTCCAACGTTGTCGATCCTTGCGGCCGGCCGGATCCCACCGAACCCGTCAGAGCTTCTGGGGTCCCAAGCCATGCTTTCCTTGCTTGAAGACATGAGCCGCGATGCATTGGTCCTTATCGATGCACCCCCGCTCCTACCTGTTACGGATGCCGCAGTATTGAGCAACTTTGTCGACGGCGTCCTGGTCGCAGTAAAGGCGGACTCGACATCCACGGATGAGGTCGCAAAATCGTTGAGCAACCTGCACAAGGTTGGTGCAAGGGTTCTGGGGTTCGTCCTGAACCAGGTCCCGACCAAGGGAGCGTCAGCTGCCAACTACGGCTACTACGGCCAGTACTACTACGCCGCCGAGGAACCCCAGACGGGTAAAGCGAAGAAGGCCAAGCCGAGTCGCCGACTGAAGAATGCGGTTCCGGTACAGGCGCCTATGCGCAGCCTAGAGCCCCAGACCGCGGCTTATAGCGACGCTGATGGCTATGCCTCAGAGGCTACGCTCATACCCATCGATGCGGAATTCGATGACGTGCTCACCACGCGATCTGGAATGCGCCACCTGAGGCGCTAATCCGCTCAACAAGAAACCACCCCTATCAGGTCCCAGTGGCCGGATAGGGGTGGTTTCTTGTTGTGTCAAAGGATATTTGCTTGATTCAGATGGTGAGCTGTTCCGAGCCCAATTTGACCGCGATCCCCAAGAGGGGAGTCGTGGACCCAAATCGTACGGCGGGTGGATCCGTGTCTCAGAGCTGGCGTACCACCGCCGGATAGTAACCGAAGAGGTACCCGCTGGTGGTGGGGTGGAGATTGAAGGGATCCACCAGATCTGCTTGGTTGAAGTAGATCCATGGCGTATCCGCGCCGAGGCCGTGGCTGTTAAAGGGCGACGTGACAGAGACGAACTTGGCATCGGTAAGCTGCGTGGCATCCTTGATGGACTGGTTGAGTGCGTCTCCCAGTTGATTCAGTTGCGTAGCGCGCGAAGCTGTGATGAGCGGCTGGTCGCCGTTGGTGGTGGTGAAGAGACGCGGGTAGCCCAGGACCAGGATCTTGCCGGGAGTGGCGGCGTCAAGCATGCTCAGGGTCTGGTGCGCTGAAGCCCCGACGTAGGGAACGGCCAGTGCCCCCTGCTGCAAGGCGAAATCGCAGGCCGCATCAGTTCCCAGCGTGCTGCAGGCCATGACGAGCCCCTTGATATCAAGGTCGTTGGCGCCCAGGGTGAGCGTCACCAATTCGGCCCCGGCCAGGTAGGGTGCCAGCAGCGGCAACGATGCGGCGATATCGGCTGTGGTGGCGCCGGCACAGGCGGCATTGATGGTGAGGTCGACCCGAGGCCGCGCATCCAACTTCGTGACGTGTGTTGGGCCGCTGCCCTGCAGGCACCCGGCCATCGGGCCGCTGGTCACGGTTCCGGAACCGAAGCCGGCGGAATAGGAGTCGCCCAGATTCACGTAGTCAATGACCTTCACGTGGGTCTTGGTCGTGGGGACAGTTGCGCTGGCCGGGGTGATGCCGGTGAATGTGAGGGCAAGCGCCGCAGCGCCTATGCCCAGGGTGGCGAGGAACCGAAATTGTCGTTTTCGAGCCATGAGGATTAAACCTGTCTCAAGATGGCGGTGCACCGTGGGACGCACCGGTCCAAGCCCGAATGCACGGGCGGCAAGTGGCGCACACTTAAATCCCCGTGCACGTCGGTGGCCTAACCCCAAGGTCCTGCCCCCCATCCGATACTCGCAAAGCGAGGAGCGGTTCAGCTGCCGGCGGGCCACATCAGCCTGGCTCGGGCGTACTGCCCATCCTAAGGCGCGCATTGGCCATAAGACAGCCTTGCGGGAAGGGAATTGGTGCATGGAGGGACGAGATGTTGGCATGTCCAATTGCCAGGTGCTGGCGGCGGCAGAGAGTGCAGGCCGCCCACACGCCAAACCAACGCCACGGGGGAGTGGGTCGGTCGGCGTGGGTGTTTAGCGCGGCAGCACCGAACGGATGGGCCAGTCCTGGCCCTCGAGGATGACCTGTGCGCAACTACCCGTGTCCGCATTGAACACCAGCGGGGCGAGCAGGTTGACGCTTGCTTGGTGGTCCGAGGTATTCACAATTACCAGGACTCCTCGGGAACCCGGCTGCGGGTCTCCGACCAGTGCCATTTGTTCGTTGGTGAAGACCGGCTTGTAGTCGGCAAGGTGCAGGGCGGCGTCCAGCACAAAAAGGCGCAACCCGGCAGCCTGCGGGGAGGCCACTGAGTACAACCCCAGCGCCCCCTCCACGGGTTCCAGGGACAACGTGGTGGCTCCGGGGAATCCGGGCAGGGCTGCTGCCGGTACCAATACCCGGCTCATCGCAGGAAGTCCATCAGCGAGGGCTGCAGGGTGCGGGAGGCAGCGGACAGGGCGGCCTGGTAGGCAACTTCCTGGGTCTTGAGTTCCAGGATGACCGAACCCAAATCGATGTCTTCGATGCCGCTACGCCGTGCCTCCAGGGAAACGGAGTCCGAGAGCAATGCGTCGTCGGCGGCCAACACGGACGCGTGGTTGGCGCCAATGGTTGCCTGGGCACCTAATACCGCCTGCAGCCGCTTGTCGACCTCGACGATCTGCGAGGCAACGTTGGTGCCGGCGCGAAGTTCCATGGCAATATCCCTCACGAGTTTAAAAACGCTGTCGTCGGCTGGTCCGAATACCTCGGCGCCGTTGGCGTCGACCCGAACGGTCGAATTCGGACCAATGCGGCGGTCCACGCCGCTGGTCCCGGAAAACTCATAGGCGCCACCCACTGCCTTCACCGCCTGGGAATCATTCGAGGTTCCGGCAAAAACCAGGCGTCCCATGAATTGGGTGTTCGCTGCGTTCAGCAGTGCGTCGTGCAGCTGGTCGAGTTCCAGCGCGATGGCTTCCTTGCCGTCCGGGCTCAGGGCTCCGTCGTTGGCTCCCTTGACGGTGAGGTCGCGAACCTGCTGGAGGAGATCCGTGGCCGTGGTCATGGCCGTATCCGTGGTGGAGAGCCAACCGTTGGCATCCTGGACATTGCGGCTGAACTGTTCGTTTTGGCGCTGCTGCGCGCGCAGGGCCATGACGTTGGCGGTCCCTGCCGGGTCGTCGCTGGGTCGGCCAATTTCCTTTTGCGTGCCGGCCTTGTTCTGAATGGTGGCTAGCCGAGTCATGGCCGCCTGCAAGTTGCGCTCGGTGTTGGTGGTCAACGATGAGGTGGTGATTCGAGTCATGAGCCTATTCCTTCCTAGCGTCCAACAAGCCCGGTGCGGTTGATGAGGGTATCGAGCATTTCATCGATTGCCGTCATGACCCGTGCAGCGCCCTGGAATGCATGCTGGTTGGCAATCAGGGCAACGTTTTCCTCATCCAGGGATACCGCGGAGACGGATTGCTGGGCGTTGACCGCGCCGGCCGCGGCCACCGCGGCCGAGACCGCCTGCTGGGCCTCCGACTTGGTGGCGGTTCCGATCCTAATGACCATGTTGGCCCACAATGCGTCCGGACCATCCGATTCGTTGCCGAGTGCCGACATCCGGGAGGCATTCGACCCGTCAAGTGGGTCACCACCCGCAATGGCGGTAGCCAGGTCCCTGGCTCCGGTGGCCTTCACCGTCAGTGAGCGCGCCGGATCGTTTGGATCGGTGATTTCAAAGAACTCAGGAACGGGATTTCCATCCACGTTTTGGCCGCCCGCCTGAACGGCATTGACGCGAGTGGCCAGTTCCACGGCAATGTCATCCAGCGACTTCGCGGCTTCGGCCAGAGGGCCCCCGTCAGCAGCTGACGCGAGCAGGGAAACCGCTCCGGCGAGGCGGCCCGCCTGAATTGCGACGGGCTGCCCTTGGCGGTGGACCCACTGCAATGTCGGTGCGGTGCCGCCGTCGAACGTTGACGATCCGGTGACCTCCAACGGGCGGACCGTTGAGCCGGTGACCAAGGCGTTGCCATCAATCAAGACATCCACGGTGCCGTCGGGCAACTCGCGGACACTTGCCCCGGAGAGCTCGGCAATGTTTTGGGTGAGCACTGCACGCTGGTCCACCAAGGCATTGGGTGCGCCACCGGAAGCGATCGAGGAACGGATCTGGGCGTTGAGTCCGGCAACGGCGCTTGCCGCGGCATTGACGTCGTTGACCATGGTGTCCAGGGACTGGCGCTGGGCTGCCCACTGGTCGGTGATTTCGGTACGGGACAGGCCGATGCGGTTCACCACGGCCTTGGCCCGTTCCAGCAGGACGGCTGCGGGAGCAGGCTCGCCTGGCTGGTTGGCAACATCCTCCCAGCCTGCCCAGAAGTCGTTGAACAATGCGGAGAGGCCGTTCTCGCCCGGTTCCCGCAGGATTCCTTCAAGGTTTGACAGGCCCTCGGCGCGGGTGTCTGATTGCGCCGCCAGGGCCACCGTGCCGCGCACGCGGGCATCCAGGTGCGCGTCGGCGAGCCGGGCAATGCCGGTGAGTACCACTCCCTGGCCAACGCCGGGGCGGGATGCGAGCAGGCCCGTTGAAGCGACGGATCCGGCCGAGACAAAGTCGGCGCGCTGCCGCGTGTAACCGGCGGTTCCCACATTGGCCAGGTTGTTGCCGGCCGTCTCCATGGCGATGCGCGCCGCAGTCAGGCCAGACATGGCGGTATTCAGGCCACTGAACGTACTCACGTCCGCTCCTTAAAGATTGGTGTCGATGATGTGTGCACCGGTGCTAAACGCCGCCGATGCTCCGGACGGGCCATAGAGCGAGGTGTCCTCGCCCAAGTTCGCCAGTGTTTCCTGGGTTGAGCGATAGGCTGCCCGCAAATACTGTTCGTTGGCATCCCGGAGCCGGGTGATCTCGGCGGTGGTGTCCCGCAGTGCTGCCAGGTGCGCGGTGAGGATCTCATTCCACGGGCCCGGAGGTGCGGCCTCAATGATCCGGGTCAAGGGTGAAGCCGCGTCGATTCCCCAATTGGACGCCAGTTGCGAGGCTTCCAAGGCGCGCGACAGACCGGCGGCGTGGACCTTCTCGAGGATGTTCTCGATCTCCCGCGTCGCCAGCGGAATCCACTGTGACTTCCCGGAGACCAGCAACAAGTGCTCTTCCTCCAACTTGAAATGAAGCAGCTCGAGTAGTTCCCGTTCTTTCCACAACAGGGCCGAAAGCTCATTGGTTCCCATGATCTACATCTCTCCAGACTGTTGTGCCCCCAATAAATCCCCAGTTGTTGAAGTCTATCGGCCGGTACAAAGTGAACGTTAGTTGTACAAGTTCGAATTGGGGTGCTTTAAAGTCCGCTTTTTGGGGATATTCGAGCTAACATCTCTGTTGGGGTAATTCGCATTTGGGGAAAAACGTACATGGCCAGTGGCAATAGCCGGTGGCTTGATCATCACTCAAATTGACAAGGACGATCCGGTTGGAGCGACAGGCACGCAACCAGTTGGTTATAGAGAACCTTCCCCTCGTCGGATATCTCGCGGCAGAACTTTGCGCCAAGGCGACGCACCTCTCTCGGGAGGATCTGGCATCGGTGGGTGCCATCGCACTCATTACCGCAGCGGATGCCTTCGACGACTCCTTAGGTGTTCCCTTTGGTGCATACGCCCGTCGGCGCATCCTCGGCGCTTTCGCGGACGACATGCGCTCGAACGACTGGGCAACCCGCGGTGCGCGAAAGAAGATCACTGAGACCCGCACCGTCCAGGAATCCCTGACGGCGGCCTTGGGTCGAACCCCTACGATTTCCGAGCTTTCCGAGGCCCTCGGCATGGACCAGGCCGCCACCCTTGCGGTTCTGAGCGACGCGTCTCGAACGGTGGTGTCGATCGAAGACACCATGAACGACTATTTGGTGTCCGGCACCGAGACCCCCGAAGAGGCCTTGCTCGAGGCGGAGCACACGAAGGTCATCCGGGACGCCGTTGCGGCCCTGCCCGAGAGCCTGCGCGTCATCATCGAACGCATCTATTTCAAGGGATCAACGGTGAAAGAGCTTGCAGCCGAAATGGGTGTCACCCATTCGGCTGTTTCCCAGCGCCGAACCACGGCCATGAAGTTGCTCCACGAGGGACTGCAAACGCGATATGTGCCGGAGCAGAGACCCGCACCCGAATCAGCAATGACCCGGGCTGCGACCCAGCGGCGCGACGTCTACCTTCAGGACTTTGGCGAGCGCGTGGCCGGCGGGATCGTGCGGCTCACCGACAATAGGGTCTTGCCTTCTGCGTAGCAGGCCCGAAAAATTTGTTTCCTTCAACCGCTAACAAGCGTTGAAAGACGGCCGATAGTCGGTGATTGAGGTCCACGGACGGACCTCAGAACAGACACCCGTCTCACGGAGGAATTCACCATGGGTATGCAGATCAACACCAACATCGCGGCATTGAACGCTCACCGCAACCTTTCCAGCACGCAGAACGACCTCTCCAAGTCGCTGGAGAAGCTGTCCTCGGGCCTGCGCATCAACCGCGCAGCCGACGACGCTGCAGGCTTGGCAATCTCCGAGGGCCTGCGCTCGCAGGTCAACGGCCTCACCGTTGCAGCCCGCAACGCCCAGGACGGCATCTCGGTCATCCAGACCGCTGAAGGCGCCCTGACCGAGGTCCACTCCATCCTGCAGCGCATGCGTGACCTTGCTGTACAGGGTGCAAACGACTCGAACAACGCCGATTCCCGTGATGCCATCAAGGCCGAGGCAGACGCACTTGGCTCCGAGCTGTCGCGAATCTCCGAATCCACCAACTTCAATGGCATCAACCTGTTCCAGGGCGGACTGGCGGCCGGACCGGCCGCACTCAACTTCCAGGTAGGTGCCGAGGGCGATGCTGCCTCGCAGATCACCGTCGACCTCGACAGCCTGGCCACCTCGCTCTCGGGCGTCGTGACCATGGTCGGTGGCACCGTTTCTTCCGATGCGGCCGGATTCGATGTCACCGATGCCACCACGGCCCAGGCCACCGTCGAATTGATCGACACCGCCATCACGAGCGTCTCGACCTCGCGTGCCGGCCTTGGTGCCAACCAGAACCGGTTCGAGTCGGCCATCAACACCCTCAACGTTTCCCGCGAGAACCTGCAGGCCGCAGAGTCCCGCATCCGCGACGTTGACATGGCTGCCGAAATGGTCAGCTTCACCCGCTCGAACATCCTGTCCCAGGCCGGTACCGCCATGCTCGCACAGGCCAACCAGGCCAACCAGGGCGTGCTGCAGCTCCTCGGCTAATAACCACCAGCCGATCAGCCGCTAGGCGTTTCCTGGAACCACATATGGTTTCGCTGAACACGCCGAGCATCCAACGATCTCCCGTGACGGGCATCGACTCACCGAGTCGGGGGCCCGTCACGGGAGATTCGCGGTATCCACACCAAAGCTAGAAGCGGAGACAACATGGGCATGGCACTCGATGGACTTGCCAGCGGGCTGGACACCACATCACTGATCAAATCCCTCATGCAGGTCGAGGCGATCCCGCAGAACATCCTGAAAAACAAGGTCTCGTCGACCAAGACCATGGTGTCGGCACTCCAGGCGCTTAACACCAAGGTGGCCGACCTGGCCACGTTGGCCACCAAACTTGCCAAGCCGGAGTCCCTGCAGCTTTTCAGCACCGCGGCAAGCTCCGAGGGACTCAAGGTGACCACCGCCGCCGGGGCAAGCGTTGGATCGCTGGACCTTACGGTGAACAAACTGGCCCAAAGCCAGCTACAGGTTTCCGATGCCGTCACGCAGTGGACCGAATCCAGTTTCTCCATCACCGTGGACGGTACCGAAACCGTCATCACGGCACAGTCGAATTCCCTGGATGACATCATTGCTGCAGTCAATGCCTCCGACTCCGGGGTCGAAGCCGTCAAGGTCTCCGCCGGCAACGGCCAATACCGGGTGCAGTTTTCCTCCCGCGAAACCGGTGCCGCGAACACCTTCACGATTTCCGGAACCGCGGTCCCGATGACACAGATCCGTGCTGCGCAGGACGCCGAGGTCACACTCTGGGCCGGCAGCGGGGCTGAGCAAACGGTCGGTTCCGCCACCAACACCTTCGCCTCCCTGCTGCCCGGGGTCGACGTCACAGTCTCAAAAGTCTCCACAGATCCAGTCACGGTATCCGTCGAACGCGACACCGAGGCAACCTCAAAGGTTGCCTCGGACCTGGTGGGTTCCCTCAACGGACTCTTCAGCTTCATTGCTGCCAATTCGTCTGTGACCATTGGAACCGGCGGTGCCACCAAGGGCATGATCTTTACCGGGGACAGCACCATCCGCGACGTCAAGCAACGCGTCATGGATGCCGCGATCATGCCGATTGACTCCAAGTCACCGTCGGAAATCGGCATTTCGATCACCAAGGACGGCAAACTCGAGTTCGATGCCGAGAAGTTCGCGACGGCCATGGCCGAGGATCCCGCACGCGTCGAGAGCGTGCTGCAAACCATTTCCTCCCGCGTCGCCACGGTGGCCACCGCCATGTCCGACAAATACGACGGGGCAATTACATCCCGGATCAAGGGCCAGGAATCCGTGGTGACCCGGTTGGATGACCAGATTGCCGATTGGGACCTCCGCCTGAGCAACCGGGAATCGACGCTCAAGCGCATCTACTCGGCCCTCGAGGTGCAGCTGAGCAATCTCAACTCCCAACAGTCCTACCTGACGTCGCAACTGGCCTCGCTCCCGACTACCAACCAATCGAAGTGATGATGAACGCCGCCCAGAAACGTGCCCAACTCAACCGCGAGGCAATCCTATCGGCCAGCCCGGCGCGCCTGCTCACCATGCTCTACGACCGTCTCTTGGTGGACTTGAACCGCGCCGAAGCTGCACAGCTTACCGAGAATTGGCCGGTGGCCTCGGAAAACTTGGTGCACGCCCAAGCCATCATTTCCGAGCTCAGCTCAAGCTTGGACGCCGCGGCCTGGTCGGGCGCCCCGGGACTGCAGAGCATCTATGCCTTCGCCACACAGCTGTTGATCGACGCCAACATCAAGCACGATCCGGCATTGACCCGGCAGGCGATTTCGCTGATGGAACCATTGCGTCAAACCTGGCACGAGGCCGCCATGGCCCCGGTCGCACCCGCTGCCGGCAATGCTGGCGTCCACATTGGCTGAGCAGGCGGAATTCACCGAGGCCCATCAGGCCTGGGTGCTGGTCCTGGACGGGCTGGCCGAGCACGTCGCCGGGCTGCGCGGTTGCGCCTTTGACGATTCAGCGCTTCTTGAACTGTCCACTGTGCCGTGGCAACCACCTGTCGGCATCGGCGATCTGCCGGCCGCCCTGGCTCCGCGCGCCGCGGCCCTGGTCGAAGAATTGGAAGAGCTGCGGCCTGCACTCCTGAAACGACGGGATGAAACGGTGCGGCAGCTTCGCGCAGTCGTAGCCGTCCCGCGCGATTCTACGGTGACCTCCGTCTATTTGGATTCGGTCGGATAAACCAAACAGCTAACGGTCAACCGTTGGTTGCCGATTGTCTTTTATGAGCACGGATAGCTCACTTCCTTTTGCGCCCACGGATGGGCCACGCAACGACCTTGGAGCGATTCGTCGTGTTCAATTCCGTCACCTCCCTGGCGCTGGAAAGTGCCTTGGATGGCTTGGCCCTGCGCCAGCGTGCCATCGCAAACAACATCGCAAACGTGAACACACCCGGCTACCAGGCCCGCCGCGTTGAGTTCGAGTCCGCGCTGGCCAAGTCCGTCGCCGAAGGCAACGGCCAGACCGCCGCCACCACGTCCACCTCGCTGGAGCCCACGCGTCTTGACGGATCCAACGTCAACCTGGACACCGAGACGCTGTCCAACATCGACACCGTGTTGCGCTACCAATTCGCCACGCAGGCCGCATCGGGGCCGTTCAACTCCATCCGCACCGCACTTCGGAGCAACTAATGCTTGACGCAATCGGAATCGCAGGCAGCGCCCTGACCGTTCACCGCAAATGGCTTGATGCCGTGTCCGACAACCTCGCCAACGTGAACACCGTCACCGCCACCGACGGCGAGGCCTTCCGGGCACGCTACGTCCTGGCCCAGGCCGGAAGCGAAAACACCGGCGTGTATGTGGCCGGCACCGAGTTCGGCGATGCCGAGGGCCGCATCGTGCACGAACCCAACCACCCGCTCGCGGACGAGGAAGGCAATGTCCGTTACCCGGACATCGACATGTCCGAGCAAATGGGATCCCTGATCATGGCCCAGCGCGGCTACCAGGTCAACGCGGCCGTGGTGGACCGCGCCAAGGAAACCTACCAGGCAGCACTGCAGATCGGACGCAACCAGTAATGGCCTTCGAAATCGGCCCCGTCGCCGGCGTTGCCCCCACCCTGGCCAGCGGCTACCTGAAGCCGGCCGGCGCTCCGTCCACCGACGGATCCGCCTTTGCCACCGCCCTGGGCGGGGCCGTGGACCAGGTCCAGTCCCTGCAGGCCACGTCCAATGATCTTTCGATCAAGGCAGTGACAGGGGACTTGACGGACATCCATGCCGCCACGCTGGCCTCGACGCGTTCGGCGGTCGCGCTGGAAATGGTATCCACCTTCCGGAACCGCGGCGTTGAGGCGTTCAACGAGATCATGAGGATGCAAGCCTAGTGGCCAACGTTCCAGCACCGTTGACCAAGGCCATGGATGCCGTGCGCGGCTTCAGCCTGGCACAGCGCACCATCGCCTTGATTGGCGTAGCCGTCCTGATCCTGGGAACCATCGCGTTGGTGACCTTCATGAGCCAGCCCAAGATGACGCCGTTGTTCACGGGCCTGGCACCGGAAGACGCCGCAGGGGTCGTTGAGCAACTGAAGACCGACTCGGTTCCATATGAGCTCACCGGGGGAGGCGGGACCATCTTGGTGCCCGAGGCAAATGTGTACGACTCGCGGCTCAAGGCCGCCGCAGCCGGTCTGCCCAGCGCCGGAACCAGTGGATACTCGCTGCTTGACGACATGGGCGTGACCTCGAGCGAATTCCAGCAAAGCGTCACCTACAAGCGGGCGCTCGAGGGCGAACTGGCCACCACGATCCAGGCCATGGATGGCATTAATCTTGCTTCGGTCAAGCTTGCCATCCCCGAGCAAACCGTCTTCGTGGATTCAAAGACCAATCCCACCGCATCGATCTTCGTCGAAACCAAGCCAAACATGTCATTGGGAAGCGACCAGGTCCAGGCCATCGTGCACCTGACCTCCGCCGCCGTTGACGGGCTCAAGGCCGAGGACATCTCCGTGGTGGATTCGACGGGCAAATTGCTTTCCGCAGCAGGCGTCGGGTTGACCGGCGGCGCCGAGAAACAAGCTGCCGACTACGAAACCCGGGTTGCCGGCGTCATCCAGGCCATGCTTGACCGTGTGGTCGGGCCAGGCAACGCCACGGTCGCGGTGGCCGCGGACCTGAGCCTGGAATCGGCCGAACGAACCGAGGAATCCTTCACCAACCCCGAAGGCGAACCCGCGCTGACCGAATCCAGCAAGGAAGAGGAATACGAGGGCAGCGGCGGTGCCGGCGCAGGGGTGCTGGGCCCGGATAACATCGCGGTGCCCGGAGGCACCGATGGCGAGGGGACCTTCACCTCCACCGACAACCAACGCACAAACGCGGTGAACAAGGTGACCGAAAACCGCTTGATACCCTCAGGCAACCTCAACCGCCAGAGCGTCTCGGTCGCCTTGAACTCCGCCGCCACCCAAGGTCTGAGCATTCCGGACATCACCCAGATGGTCAGCACCGCGGCCGGGATCGACGAGGATCGCAACGACACAGTGAACGTCTCGGTGGTGCCGTTCAACGCCGACGGCGCCGCTGCCGCGCAGGAGGCTCTGGCAGCTGCCGCCGAGGCCGAGACGGCAGCACGCACGGCGGAGCTGCAGCGCACACTGATCATTGCCGGGGTCATTGGCCTGGCCCTGATCCTGGCCGCCGTCTACGCGCTGTATGTGCGGCGCAACAAGCAAAACCGCGAACCCGTCGACCTGGGCGAGTTCCGCGACTTCACCCCGCTGCCGCCGGCACCGGCACCGGCCGAGGTCACGCACCCGGACACCATGGCCATCAGCCAGGTTCCGGCCGCGGCTCCGGTGATGGCGCTGGCCGCCCCGCACCACGTCAAGCGCGACGAGCTCGCGGCTCTGGCGGCCAGGGACCCGGCCAAGATGGCCGACTACCTGCGCACCGTGATGGATGACAAGGGAACCGAATAATGCAACAAGGACCCGGCACTGCCCGGAAGCTGACGGGCACCCAAAAAGTGGCCATCATGCTGATGCAACTGGACCAGGACGACGCGGCGGAAGTCATGCGCCAGTTCACCGAGTTCGAGGCAGACGAGATCGCCGCGGAGCTGGTGCGCCTGCGCCGGGTTGACTCGGCACTGGTGGAGGAAACCATCCAGGAAATCCATGACTTGGCCACCTCCGGGAAACCCAGCGCCCGTGGCGGCCGGGACATGGCGGCGGGCCTGCTCGAGGCCTCCTTTGGCAGCGAGAAGGCCAACACGGTCATGAACCGGCTTTCCTCCACGATGGCCGGGATGACCTTTGAATTCCTTGACGGCACCGAAGCCGCCCATATCGGTTCGCTGCTTGACGGGGAATTGCCGCAAACCATTGCCTTGGTCCTGGCCCACCTGCGCCCCGAGGTTGCCTCGGCCGTTCTTGCCGGATTCGAGGGGCCGCTGCGCACCGACTCCGCCAGGGCCCTGGCCACCATGGGCACGGCCGTGCCCGAGGCCGTGCGCGTGGTGGCTGAAGAACTGAAGAAACGCACCGGATCGGTCATCACCACCCTCGAACCGCTCGAGACCGTCGGCGGCATCCAGCCGTTGGTCGATATCCTGAACCGCTCGGACATCACGATCGAAAAGGACCTGCTTTCGTCCCTGGACGAACGCGATCCGGAGCTGGCCGAGGAAGTGCGCTCGCGCATGCTCTCCTTCGCGGACCTGGTCAAGTTCGATCGCCGCGACGTGCAACGTGTGTTGCGTGGCGTCGATGCGACCACGCTTGCCTTTGCCCTCAAGGGCGCCGCGGCCGAGGTCGAGGAAACGATCCGTGCCAACATCTCCGACCGCACCAAGGAAATCCTGGACGCGGAGATCTCTTCCATGGGCAGGGTGCGGGTCTCGCAGGTCGAGGAGGCACGCGCCGACGTGGTCCAGTCCATCCGGGCCCTGGAAGCCAGTGGCGAGATCACCATCAAGCGCGGCGACGAGGAAGACTATGTCCTCTGAGCCGATGGCCTTCGAACCGGCGCACTTCGGCGCGCTGGATATTTCTGCCGCGTCCCGGCGCGAGCAGGGTGCCTCGCAGGCGCACGGATACGCCACGGGCTACGCCCAAGGCATCCGTGCCGCAGAGGCCGTGGCCAGGACCCAGCGCGAGGATCTGGCGCGGGCAGCGGCAAGTGCGGAGGCCGCACGGGCGGCGGAACACGCCGAGGCGGTTCGCGCCCTGGGAGCCGCAGCCACGGCGCTGCATGCACGCACCGTCCCGGTGCTGGAGGAAGCCTCCACCATGCTGGTGGAATCCGCCCTGCTCTTGGCCGAGAAGATCGTGGGCAGGGAACTGTCCAACGACCGCTTCGGCGCGAAGGCGGCATTGGACCGCGCCCTGAGCGGCATCGATGAGGCCACCGTCCGCCAGGTCCGCATGAACCCGCAGGACCTCGCCCTGCTGGAGCTGGACACGGTTCCGGGAACCGGGATCGCGCTGGTTGCCGATCCCGCGCTGGCCCGCGGGGATGCGCTCACGGCCTTTGACGAGGGATTCCTTGACGCCCGCATCTCCACCGCCCTGGAACGGGCCTGTGCGGCGCTGCGCGGAGCAACCCCATGAGCCTGGACGCGCAATCCTGGCCCGGCCTGGGCACGGCACTGTTGGCAGCGAAGCCGGTGAGGATGGGCGTGGTGAGTTCCATCGTCGGGTTGGGGCTCGAGGTTTCGGGCCTGAACGTGCCCATGGGCACGGTGCTGGAGATCGGGGACGACAAGGTTGCCGCCGAGGTGGTTGCCGCGCGCCGCGACACCCTGCACTGCATGCCGCTGGGGCCCATGGAAGACATCAGGGTTGGCGATTTCGTGCACAGCAGCGGTAAGGCCGCCTATATTCCTGTCGGCCCGGGCCTGCTCGGCCGGGTGCTGGACGGGCTGGGCCAACCCATTGACGGCCTTGGCCCGCTGGGGGAGCACACGCTGGTCCCCATGGAGCACCAGGCACCCGCGGCACTCGAACGCAGCCGCATCACCACCGCGCTGCAACTCGGCGTCCGTGCCATGGACACCCTCACCGCGGTGGGCGCCGGCCAGCGCATCGGGCTGTTCGCCGGATCCGGCGTCGGCAAGTCCTCGCTGTTGTCCATGATTGCCCGCGGCACCACCGCGCAGGTCAATGTCATTGCCTTGGTGGGTGAGCGCGGGCGCGAGGTTCGTGAATTCCTTGAAGAAGATTTGGGTCCGGAGGGACTGGCCCGCTCCATCGTGGTGGTTTCCACCGCGGACGAACCCGCGCGCATGCGCCTGCGCGCTGCCTTTGTGGCAACTCGCATTGCCGAATCCTTCCGCGAATCCGGTGCGCAGGTGCTGCTCATGATGGATTCCCTGACCCGCGTGGCCATGGCCCAGCGCGAAATCGGGCTCTCGGCAGGGGAACCCCCGGCAACCCGCGGCTACCCGCCCTCCACCTTCTCCCTGCTGGCCCGGTTGCTCGAGCGTGCAGGGACCTCGGCCGAAGGATCCATCACCGGGATCTACACGGTGCTGGTGGACGGCGACGACCACAACGAACCCATCGCCGACGCGACGCGTTCGCTGCTTGACGGGCACATTGTCCTGGACAGGAAATTGGCGGTTTCCGGGCATTTTCCGTCCATTGATGCACTTGCCTCGGTGTCGCGCGTCGCCTCCCGGGTGACCAGCAGGGAACAAGCCAATGCCGCCGGCACGCTGCGCAGGGTCATGGCCGCGCGCCGTGCCGTGCAGGACCTGCTGGATGTCGGGGCCTACCAGCGCGGAAGCAACCCGTTGGCGGATGCCGCGGTCGACCACGAAGCTGCAATCAACCGATTCCTGCAGCAAAGGCTCGAGGAGCCGGTGCCCAGCGCCCACTCGTGGGCCGAACTTCACTCATTGCTACGGAACATGGGGGTGTCCTGATGTCCAGGGGATTTGCACTTTCGGGCCTGCTGCGATTGCGCGGACTTCAGGAGACCAAGGCTGCTGGCGACCTTGCCGCCGCCAATCGGGGCCTGCGCCAGAGGACCTTGGAACGAAACGCCATGCGCGATGCCATGGCCTCTCCCGAGCAGGCCCCGGTGGACAGCGCGACGTTGATGGCCTTGGTCGCATCCCGTGCCTCCGCGCGCGGCATGCTGCTGGAACTGGACACCCTTGTTTCCGCCCTGGACGGGCAGGCCGAAGATGCCCGCGAAAATCATCGGCAGGCCCGCAAGGAGCTCAAGGCCCTTGAAAAACTGGCCGACCGCCACGAGGCGAAGGTACGTACCGAAGCACTGTCGCGTGAGCAATTGCTGCTCGACGACCTGGGTGCCACCAACGCTTTTGAAGGGAAGACATCGTGAGCTTCAGCGACATGGCCACGCGCATCGGAGCGATCCAATCGACGCTGTCCCGCGTCAGCGGAACGCCGGTCACGGCGAGCGTTGATGCCTCGCCCGCCGGCAACACGGCAGCAGCCACGTTGGCCGGTTCCGTCGCGGGGCTCGGGGCAACCTCGGCGGCACTACCCACGACTCCGGCGGCGTTCACCCAGGCCCTGCAGCAGGCCATGGCACCGTCCGTGGCGGCCGGCCCGATCACCCCTTCGCCGGCACCAGTGCCCTCCCCGGCGCCGGGTTCCGGGGCGGCAGTGGAGCAGCCCAAGGCCGTGCGCAACGAGCCCCCGGCAACGGCGGACGGCGTAGATGGCTCGGACGTGGTGCAGACGGCGAAGAAGTACCTGGGAATCCCGTACGTGTGGGGTGGAAACAACCCCAAGATCGGCCTCGACTGCTCGTCATTTGTGCAGCACACCTTCAGGGACCTGGGAGTGGAACTTCCCCGGGTCGCCCGACAGCAGGCCAAGGAAGGAACCGAGGTTCCCTCACTGGCCCAAGCCAAGCCGGGGGACCTGATCGTCACCCGGGGAGGCGGCCATATTGGCATCTATCTGGGAGACAACAAAATGATTCATGCCCCGCGTCCGGGGGAAAGCGTGAGCATCAGGAAACTCTTTGAAACCGATGCCACGATCATGACCATTCGCCGGATTGTGCCCTCAGAAACGACCGGCGCGGCCGAGGCAAAGGCCCCCGCGACCGCCAAGGCGGCCGCCACGACGCAGCAGGCCGAGCTGACCGCGGCCGCGCAGCGCGCACTCTTCTCGAGCGCGGTGAGCGGCGCATGATTCCGTTTCTGCAAACTCCCGCTGCACTGCCGCTTGCCCCTGGCGCATCGGGCGGTGCCCCCGCATCCTTGACGTCCCGGAGTTCCCAGAAAACCGGAACTGCTCCGGCAGGCCAGTTCGCCGAGGTCTTCGCCTCCATGATCCCAACGGCGCAAGCCCAGGGAAACCAGGGCGCCGCGGCGGTCGCCGATGCAGCGATTGCCCAGACCGAACCGGGGATCACTGAAGGCGGGCAACCGGCAAGCCGCTCCCCGCAAGTCGTGTCCGTCGGATCGGAGCCGGTGGAAACCGCGGCACCAGGTACACAGGCAACCAGTACAGCCGCATCGGATGCCGGCCTCGTGATGAGCCAGCGGGCGCAGCATCCGAACTTCTCGGCTCCTGCCGTCCTGCCCGCCGGATTCCCGGCGCATTCTGGGTCCGGATCACCGGCCCCAATTGCCATCGGGTCCGCTCCGGTCCGCGAAACCGGCAACGTGGCGGCGGCCGGTTCCGCGGTGCCCACCGAGCCCACCGAACCGGCAGGAGCGGAGCGCACCGCCGAGGCCGCTTCCGTTTTGCACGTCCCCGGTCCCGGCCCACAGGAGCCGTTCCCGGTTGCTGTCGCGCCGGGGCTGGAAGTGCCATTGCCCGGGGCCGAGACGTCACCGGAAGTTGCGCCGCTGCCGGAAGGCGGCACCTCCCTACCGGTGGCACCCACGCCCGAGGCCACTGTCGCCGACCCCGATCTAACCGCAACCCCGTCACCCCAAGCACTCGCAGTGCCCGCCGGCGTCGGGACCACCGGAACCACGGTTCCATTGGCGGCAGGCACGAACGCGACGACAATCGTCACCGGGCCAACGGTCCCTGCGGTGCCGGCCAGCGGTGCGCGGGCGCCGGAACCCGCTCCGGGTTCCGCCGGTGCGCAACACGACTCTGCCGCCGGGGGAGAAACCCGGAGCAGCGATGCAGCCACGGTCCTTGCTGCCACCGAAGGGGTTTCCACCGTCGCCAACACCGCGGCCCAGTCCATCCCACCGGCTGTCGGCCAGACCGGTGCCAGGATTGCCCCCGCCGACACGTTGGCATCCGCCCTCGTCTCGGGCCATGGGGGCATCTCGTCCGTCGACTCGCTCGAGGCAGCTGCCACGGAAAGCCCGCTGGTGCGCACCCAGGCACCGGCACCACTCCACCGGCAACTGCTCGGCCCCATCGCCACCCTTGCCGCCGGACCGAACGGGGAGCGGACGCTGAGCGTGAACATTGCCCCCGAGGCGCTGGGCCCCATCACCGTCAAGGCACTCCTGGGCGGGGACGGCATCCGCATGGAACTGTCGGCACCGACGGACGCCGGGCGCGAGGCCCTGCGCGCCATGCTTCCCGAATTGCGCCGGGAGCTGGCGGCCACGGGCTCTGGAGCCATCACCCTGGCCACCGGCTCGGATTCCTCCGCCACACCGGGAGGCCACACCGGCAACCCGAACGCGGGCGGTTCGGATGCACGTCCCTTCGCCGGCTCCGCTTCGCCGGGCTTGCGCACCCGCGACGAACCGGCACCCGAAACTCCGGGCCAGGAGACCTCCCTGGCCCAGCACTCCACTTCCCATCTCGATGTGATGGCCTAGGAAGGACAACCCCATGACAGTGCCACCCATCGACGCGACGCAATTCGGGGCCTCGGCCGCTCCCGTCCGTGCTCCCAAACAAAGCATGGACGGCGAGGTGTTCCTGCATTTGCTGGTCACCCAGCTGGCCAACCAGGACCCGAGCTCGCCCATGGACACCAACCAGATGATTTCCCAGACGACCCAGCTGGCGTCCATGGAACGCATGAACACGCTCAGCGCCACCCAGGAAGCCTCGCTGGACATCCAGCAGCGCCTGGCCGCATCCTCGCTGATCGGCCAGGAAATCACCACCGGCGGGGAACCTCCGATCACCGGTGTGGTCACCGCGGTGTCCTTCGCCGGCGGCGAACCGGTCGTCACCGTGGGGGAGCAGCAGATTCCCTACGCGCAGATCATCGGCATCGCGGCACCCGCCGCACCGGGTCCCGATCCGGAGCAGGACACGACGCTGGAAACCCCGCCCGAGGGCGGGGAACCGGTGCCTGAGGCCACCGACCCGGATGCCATCGGCGCCTAGGCGCCCACCCCCAGATTTCTTGTTCCACCCAATTTCCTCCTACGCAGAAAGACACCCCCAATGCTTCGTTCACTGTATTCAGGAATTTCCGGTCTTCGCGCCCACCAGACCATGCTCGACACCACCGGCAACAACATTGCCAACGTCAACACCTCGGGCTTCAAGTCTTCCTCCGTCCAGTTCCAGGACACCCTGTCCCAAATGACCCAGGGCGCCACGACCCCGGGCGATAACGCCGGCGGACGCAACCCGGCCCAGGTCGGCCTCGGCGTGCAGGTCGCCGGCATCTCCACCAACTTCGGGCAGGGCTCGTCCCAGAGCACCGGACGTTCCTCGGACATGATGATTGCCGGCGAGGGCTTCTTCGTCACCCGCTCGGGAAACGCCACCTCACTGACCCGCGCAGGCGCCTTCGAGTTCGATGCCAACGGCCGGCTGACCAGCCCCGACGGGGGCATCGTGCAGGGCTGGATGGCGCAAGGCGGGCAGCTGGCCACCGGCGGCGCATTGACCGACGTCGCCCTGCCCCGCGACCTGGTCGCCCCGGCCACCGTGACCAGCACCGCGGGACTTACCGGAAACCTGCCCAAGGAGACGGCCGTCAACGGTACCGTCGTCCAGGACAAGGAAGTCTTCGCTGCGGACGGCACCAGTCGCACGCTGGCCATGACCTTCACCCGCACCGCCGGCGGCTGGGCCGTGGCGGCCGATGTGGACGGCGGGGCCCCGAGCAACGTCACCCTGACTCAGAACGCCAACGGCACGCTGACTCCCAGCGGCCCCCTGAACGTCGGAGGCATCACGGTGGACCTGTCCCAGGTCACCGGCTTTGCGGGCCTAAAGACCGTGTCGATCAGCGAGCAGAACGGCAGCTCGGCCGGGACGTTGGAGTCCTACACCCTGGGCTCGGACGGCACGTTGACCGGAACCTTCTCCAACGGTGCCCAGCAGGCCATCGCACAGATCGCCCTGGGAACCGTGGGCAACCCCGCGGGCCTGCAGAAGACCGGCGGCTCGGGCTACACCGTCACCGCCAACTCCGGCACCGTCGAATACGGGGTTCCGGGGGACCCGGGCATGGGCACCATCTCCGGCGGGATGCTGGAAATGTCCAACGTCGACCTCTCCCAGGAGTTCACCAACCTGATCGTCGCCCAGCGCGGCTTCCAGGCCAACGCCCGGATCATCACCACCAGCGACGAGGTCCTCCAGGAACTGGCCAACCTCAAGCGCTAAGTCACCGGCGCGAGCCACCGAAGGGCTGTCCCGTTGGCTAACGGGGCAGCCCTTCCTGCCGAGAGTGATCCACTGAAAGGACGGGGTGCTTCAATGATCGTTGTAACCAGGCTCAACGCCACACGCTTTGCGATCAATGCCGACCTCATCGAGCGGATCCAGGAAAGCCCCGACACCGTGGTGTTCATGGTCAACGGCGCCAAGTACGTGGTCACCGAAACCATGGAAGAGGTCATTTCCCTGGTGGCGGCACATCGCGCCCGGGTGGTCTCGCTGGCGCGGTACTACGAGCCGCCCCAACCATCCGTTTCGCCCCTGACGCATCGATAAGAGGACGCCCCACGTGGATCCAGCAACAATCATCGGCCTCCTGCTGGCCTTCGGCGCCATGTTCACCATGCTTTTCATGGAGGGTGCTTCCGTCACCTCGATCCTCCTGCCGGCCCCCATGATCATCGTGTTCCTCGGAACCATCGCCGTGGGCATCGCCAGCGGCACCATCAGCGACATGATGATCGCCTTCAAGGCCCTTCCCTCGGCCTTCCGCGGCAAGATCGCCCCGGTGGGGGAGCTGATCACCCGGCTGGTGGAATTGGCGGACCTCGCGCGCAAGGACGGCCTGCTGGCCCTCGAATCCGAGGCCAGGGAAACCAAGGACCCGTTCCTGGGCCGTGCCCTGCAGTCCATGGCCGACGGCATGGACGGTGACGAGCTGCGCGACCAGCTTGAGGACGAGATCTCCACCCGCGAACGCACCGACGCGATTGCGCACAAGTGGTTTGCCACACTCGGCGGCTACGCGCCCACGGTGGGCATCATCGGCACCGTGATCTCGCTGACCCACGTGCTGGAAAACCTCTCCAAGCCCGACGAGCTCGGCCACATGATCGCCGCCGCCTTCGTGGCAACCCTGTGGGGACTGGTCTCGGCCAACTTCATCTGGCTGCCCATCGGCACGCGCCTGCGCCGGCTCTCGGAACTCGAAATCGACAGGATGACCCTTGCGATGGAGGGCGTGCTGGCCATCCAGGGAGGCAGCCAGCCGATCCTGCTCGAGGAGAAGCTGCAGGCCATGGTCCCGCCGCACGCACTGGGCAAGGAGAGCCGCAAGGAATCGTTGTCGGGTCCCAAGGCCATGCTGGAAGACTTCAAGGAAGCCGCGTGAGCGGGGGCCGGAGCAGCAGCCGGCGCGGCGGCCGGAAGGGCCGCCAGTCTGCCGGGTCCGGGCACGACGGACCCGACGAGCGCTGGATGGCCTCCTACATGGACATGGTCACGGTGCTGATGTGCCTGTTCATCGTGCTCTATGCCATGTCCACCGTCGACCAGGACAAGTTCACGAAGCTGAAGAACTCGCTGGCCACCGGGTTCGGCACCGAGCAGAGCGTCACTGTCGACACCGCGGAGGGGATCGTGGTCCCGCCCGAGCTGGTGGGCACCGAGGGATTGCTGGCCAGCAGCCAGATCGACGGGCAGACCAAGGAAGCGCTGCTCGCCCTGGCCCAAGACGAGGAGGCGGACCTGCTGCAGATCAAGGACCGCATCGAAAAGCGGTTGAAGGATTCCGGGCATTCCGGGGCGGCGGTGTTTTCCATCGACAACCGCGGGCTCACCGTGCGACTGGTCAGCGCCGAGACCTTCTTTGTGCCCAATAGTGCCGAGCTCACCGACAACGCCCGAGAGATCATCGACGCCATCGCCCCGGTGCTGGCCCCCACGAAGCGCTACTTCGAGGTGGAGGGCTTCGCGGACGTGCGCCGCCCGGTCGAGCCCTATCCCACCAACTGGGAGCTTTCCGCTTCGCGCGCCACCGGCGTGCTGCGCTCCCTGGTCGAGGACGGGGGAGTCAAGGCGGCACGGATCTCCTCGGTGGGATACGGGGATGCCCGGCCGGTCCCAGGCAACAAGGACCTGTCACTGAACCGCCGGGTAGACATCGTGGTGCTGTCCAACCAGCCCGAGTCGGTCAGGGACCTGCTGACGCAAAGCCCGTAGCCAGACACCGTGCACGCAACCTAGCGGGGTCTCAACCTTTCCTCGGCCCTCAGGCCGGGGAAGGACTTTGTGCTGGACGTATCCCTCTTCTACTTCCCGTCAGGGTGTCGTAGGGTTTTGCCAAGGGAGCGGAATCACGTCACTTGGGGAAGTTGCGAGGGGCCGCTCCGGGAACACTTTTGGGGAAGTGGGTGGTGCCCAATGAGACACCGTGGAAACAAAGTGCCTTCAGGACCATTGGAAGCGCGTGTCCTTGCGCCTTCCGGAAGGCCCCGGCGAACGATTCTGACATTCGTGTTCTTCAATTTCTTCCATCTGGATGTTGCCTGGCTGGCCGAACAAAGAACCGAGGATCCCGCCGTCGGCACCGCGATGCTCCAGAGAGATGATGCTTCAAGGCAGGGTCGTGCGTTGGTCTGCTCTTGCATCCGTGCCAGCGACTTTCGGGTAATCTCCTTTCCCGATCCGGAGTGCCTGCAACACGCCTATCTGCCGGGATTGTTGACTCTTCATGGCTTCCGGAGCTTGCCATGATGGGCCACGCGGAGACGGGCTCACTCCACTATCCGCCGCGACTGTTCAATCCTCGTGCCCGTCACCATCCGTGGTGAAAACTCTGCTCTTGCTCTTACAGTCACCGAACGATCAGGTAGGCAGCAATCCCAATAACCGCTAGAACCAAAATCCCCAAACCAATGTTCTGCCACAGAAGCGGAATGCGTGGACCTTGGCTGTAGTAGCGACGCTTACTCATGATCAGCCTCCAAGTCTTTGAAATGTGATTCCCGTACAGGACCCACAGTCCAAGCTACCTGCCGTTCCTGACAGCTCGCTCAGTTCGTCGCAACCCGCGGCGGGCTTTGCCATGCTCGCGAATCCGACTATCTGCCGTGATTTTTGACTCTTCACGGCTTCCGGAGCTTGCCATGATGGGCTACGCGGAGACGGGCTCACTCCACTATCCGCCGCGATTGGTGAGTGCCAGGAGTACAGGAAGTACTACCTGGACGGGTGGTATTGCCGGGAGAATGGCAAAACGGTCCGGGTTCTCCGGAGGCGAAAAACGCAAACTCCCAAGTCAGTTTGATACCGTCGGTTCGACGAAATTCCGGGACGAATATTTGTCCCCCGCCCGCTAACCGATCGGCCATCACCTGCCGATAGTGGTGCCAGTGACGCTCTTGCCTGCGGAACACCCCGGTGCGGGTGGGCCCAATCCAACATCCCCGAACCCGGCCGCCGCCGTCGTCTATGACTTCCGCCGGCCCACGACCCTGGCCCGCGAACATGCGCGCGTGCTCGAGCTGGCCTTCGAGACCTTTGCCCGCCAATGGGGCACCCAGCTGACGGCCAAGATCCGGGTCATGTCGCAGGTGTCCATGGAACACGTCCTGATGCTGTCCTACGACGACTACGTCGCGGGCCTGCCGCCTGCCACCACCATGGTGCTCTGCGAGGCCGAGGGGCACGGCGCACGCGCCGTCATCCAGTTCCCCGCCGCAGACGCACTGAACTGGGTCTCCCACATGCTCGGCAGCCCCACCGCCACGGACGTCCCCGAACGCAAGTACACCCGCATCGAGCAGACCCTGGTGCGCGGCCTGATGGACGAGGCACTCGAGGACCTGCACTATTCCCTGGGCGCCCTGCTGCAGCGCCAGCTTGTGGTGGCAGGAATCCACCACAACTCCCAGTTTGCGCAGGCCGCCACGAAGTCCGAGATCGTCATCGCCGCTTGGCTGCGAGTCCGCGTGGGCGAGCGCAGCGCCCTGGCCTCGGTCGCGGTGCCGGCGGAGATGCTTCTGCCGCAACTCGGGGAAACCAACCCGCGCACCCCGGTGGAGAACGCCGCCGAGCTGCTCACCGAGGCGATCGCGGGGGTCCCGGTTGACGTGGCCCTGGCCCTCGGCCCGGCATTCGTCACCCCCGGCACCATCCTGAACCTGGCCGTGGGGGATGTGCTGCCGCTGCCGCACCCCGTCCACCGGCCCTTCGAGCTGTCAGTTGACGGCCGCCGCCTGGGCACCGCCGCAGCCGGTACCCGCGGCGGCCGGATCGCCGCCGTCGTCGTTTCTACCGAGGAGAGTCCCTCTTGAGTCCCGAACCATCATCCATCCCGGTCCTGCATTCGACGGCGCTGTATTCGGCCGCCGCCGAGGCGCTGGCAGGCATGCTGCCCACCACCTCCCCGGTCACCGCGGTGCTGCATTCAGGCGCCCGCGACGCCTCGACGCTTGGGGGGTCCGGCGAGCTGGTTGCCGCCGGCTTCGTCGGCCAGCACTCCGCCGACGTGTTGCTCTCCGTGGCCGCCCCTCTGCTGGGAGGTGCCCCGGGTGGGCCCGGCTCGCTGGTGTCCGCAGCCGACATCCTGCGTCCGGCCCTCGAGGCCGCCACCGGCGTGCTCGGCGCGGGCGTGCTCTCCACCGATTCCGCGGTGCACGCCGATGCGATGCTCTCGGACGCCGAGACCGTGTGCTTTGAATTGCGCAGCGCCGGGGAAGAGATCGGCTTCTTTGCCATCCGCATCCGCAACAACGAACCTGCCTCGCTGCCGGCCGGCACCGGCGCCGAGGCGCGCGAGGACGTGGCAAGCCGGCTGGGCCGAATCAACAACGTGGAAATGGCGTTGACGGTGGAGATCGGGCGCACCCGCATGTCCGTGCGCGACGTGTTGGGCCTGGAGCCCGGTGCCGTGGTGGAACTCGACCGCTCGGCCGGGGCCCCGGCGGATATCCTGCTCAATGGCCGGCTGATCGCCCTGGGCGAGGTCGTGGTCATGGACCAGGACTACGGGGTGCGCATCACCCAGATCCTCGACGTGAACGAGGTCCAGTCCTAGCAGTGGAATCCTTCTTCTTGGTGCTGCGGGTGATCGTCTCGCTCGCGGCGGTCTTCGGGCTGTTGTTCTACCTGCGCAGGCGCCTGCTGCCGCGCTTCGGTGTCCCGCGCGCCTCGCAACTCACCGTGGTCGAGCGCCAGGGCCTGGGCCCGAAGTCCTCCGTGGTGCTGCTTGACGTGCAGGGCAGGCGCTACCTGCTGGGCGTGGCAGAGTCCTCGATCAGCGTGCTGGATTCCTTCGAGGCCCCCGAGCCCGTGGTGCCAGACCCGCTTGAACAGGTGAGCGCCCCCGCCACCATGGCCGAACGCTCGCGCGCCTTCGCGGCCAGCCTGAACGCCATGCGTCTGGGACCGGTGTCAGCGAACGATCCACGGGTGGACGATGTGGACCCGGACGGACCGCAGTCGGCCGTTGGTGCGACCGCAGCAACGGCTCTGGCTTCCTCCGCGACTTCCTCCGCGCCCTCGGGCGCGCTGGCCGGCTCGATTCTGGCCCCGGACACCTGGCGTCGGGCCCTGGCCGCCGTCCGCCAAGGACGCGGCGCATGAGCGCGCTTCGCACCTCCCTGCCCCCGCGAACCCGGCTGGCACTGCTGGCCGGGCTGCTCTTGGTGCTGCTGGCCATGCTTTCCTGGGCCGGCACTCCCGCCGCGTTGGCCGCGCCCATCGACCCCGGGGCACCGGGGGACAACGGCGGGCTGTCGGTGGAAATCAACGGCCCCAACGGCACCCCGAGCTCCGCAATCGTCACCCTCATCGCGATCACGCTGCTCTCGGTGGCCCCGGCGCTGCTGCTGATGATGAGCTCGTTTACCAAGATCTTCGTGGTCCTGGCCTTCACCCGCAACGCCCTGGCGCTGCCCACCATCCCGCCCAACCAGGTGCTCGCCGGCCTGGCGCTCTTCCTCTCCCTGTTCATCATGGCCCCGGTGCTCACCACCATGAACGAGGTGGGCGTGCAACCCTACCTGGACGGGAGCATCGACCTGTCCCGGGCGCTCGAGGTCGGGGTCGTGCCGCTGCGGGAGTTCATGCTGGCGCACACCCGCGAGGCCGACATCGCGCTGATGACCCGCGCCGCGGAACTGCCCAACCCCGCCACCCCTGCCGACGTCGCGCTGACCACGTTGATCCCGGCATTCATGATCTCCGAGCTGCGCGCTGCATTCATCATCGGCTTCGTGATCTTCGTGCCGTTCCTGGTCATCGACCTGGTGGTCTCCTCGGCACTGATGTCCATGGGCATGATGATGCTCCCGCCGGTGATGATCTCCCTGCCGTTCAAGATCCTGCTCTTCGTGCTGGTGGACGGCTGGGGCCTGGTCATCACCGCACTCATCGGCTCCTACCGGATCGGCGGGGGCTAGAGATGGACCCGAATGCCGTCCTGGACATCGGCCTGTCCGGGCTGCTGGTCGCCGCGAAGCTTGCCGCCCCGGTGCTGATCACCTCGCTGGTGGTGGGTTTCGCGATCTCCCTGTTCCAGTCAATGACGCAGATCCAGGAAATCACCCTCTCCTTCGTCCCGAAGGCCGCCGCCGTCGCGATCGCGCTGCTGGTCTGCGGGCACTGGATGATTGCAGAAATGGTGCTCTTCACCAACGAGCTCTTCGAGAAGATCCCGGCCCTGCTGGGAGGCGGCTAAGGATGCTGGCCACCGTGCCGCTTCCCTGGCTGGAGGTGATGATGCTCGCGGCGGTGCGCGTCACCGCGTTCCTGGTCATTGCCCCTCCCTTCTCGCACAACGCCATCCCGCTGCGGATCAAGGGCATGCTCGGGATCGGGCTCGCCCTGGCCGTCACCCCGCGCCTCGGTGCCGGCTACGAATCCCTGGACACCGGCCCGTTCCTGGCCGCCATCGTCGCCGAACTGGTGGCGGGGGCGGCCATGGGTTTCATGGTCATGCTGGTTTTCTCCGCCATCCAGTCAGCCGGCAGCCTCATCGACCTCTTTGGCGGCTTCGCCATGGCCCAGGGCTTCGACCCCCAGTCCATGATCAACGGCGCCCAGTTCACCCGCTTCTTCCACTTCGCCGCGCTCGCCCTGCTGGTCGCCTCCGACGGGTACCAGCTGGTGCTCGCCGGGCTGTTCCGCTCCTTCGCCGTCATCCCGCTGGGCGGCGGGATCGGGCTGCCGTACGTGGCGCAATCCCTCGTGGGCGCGGTGGGGGAGATGTTCGTGGCAGCGGTGCAGATCGCCGGTCCCCTGCTGGTGGTCCTGGTCCTGGCCGACATCGGCCTGGGCCTGCTGACCCGCGCCGCCCCGGCGCTGAACGCCTTCGCCATGGGCTTCCCGCTGAAGATCATGCTGACCCTCGCGCTGGTCGGCACCGTGTTCGTGGTGCTGCCCGCGCTGGTCTCCGCACTGGTGCGCGGCGCCCTGTCCCTGCTTTCGGGGGTGACCGGGCCTTGAGCCAGGATTCGGGGGAGCGCAGCGAAAAGGCCACCGCCCAGCGCATGAAGGAAGTGCGGGAGAAGGGCAAGACGACCCGCTCGCAGGACCTTGCTGCCTGGCTGGGGATCGGGGCCGCGGCCCTGATGCTGCCCGGGGTGCTCGTGGCGGCCGATCAGGCGGGCCGCGCGCAGCTGGAGGCGGTGCGCCGCATCATTGCCGACCCCGATCCCGAGGCCGCCGTCGACGCGCTGGGGACCGGGCTGGGTTCGCTGCCGGCCTCGCTGCTGCCCCTCTTCGTGGTGGTGCTCGTGGTCGTGGTGGCCACCGCCGCGCTGCAGGGCGGGATCACGTTCAAGAAATTCAAGCTGGATCCGGCAAGCCTGAACCTCATCACCGGCATGCAACGGGTCTTCGGACTCCAGGCCCTTTGGCAGGGACTCAAGGCACTGCTCAAGGTTGCAGTCATCGGCCTGGTGCTCTGGTTCGTCGTCGCCTCGCTCATGCCGCTGCTCTTGCAATCCGGGTCGCTGCCGCTGGCCTCGCTGCTGGGCGCCGGGTCCGACGGCGCCGCCTCGCTGATCCGGGCCTCGGTCATCGCCGGGCTGGTGCTGGCGGCCGCCGACGTGCTGGTGGTCATGCGCCGGAACCGCAAGCACACCCGGATGACGCGCAAGGAAGTCACCGACGAGAACAAGCGCACCGACGGGGACCCGCTGATCAAGTCCCAGCGCCGCGCGCGGCAGATGGCGATGAGCCGCAACCGCATGATCGCGGCGATCGCCGATGCGGACGTGGTGATCGTGAACCCGACCCACGTTGCAGTCGCGCTGCGCTACGAACCCGGTAAGTCCGCTCCCCGGCTCGTGGCCAAGGGCGCCGGAAACATCGCCACGCGCATCCGCGAGGAAGCCGCCGAGAAGCGCGTGCCCATGATCCGCGACGTCCCGCTGGCCCGGAACCTGCACGAGGTCAGCGCCATCGGGGACGAGATCCCTGCAGAGAGCTACAACGACGTGGCACGGGTCCTGGCCTTCGTCATGACGCTCAAGGCCCGCGGCACCGCGCCCGGCGTCCACACGGTGCCCGGCGCCCCGCCACCGGATCCCGGGCGGCGGGCGGGCACTCCATGATGCCGCAGACCCGACGCCCGCCCAAGACCCAAGTCCGATCCACGCCCCAACCTCCGGCCAACCAACCTGCCCCAAGGAGCAAGACCGAATGAAATTTGCTTCCCTCTCCAAGATCGCGGTGCCGCTGGGCGTGGTGGGAATCATCATGCTGCTGGTGGTCCCTGTCCCCGCGGTCCTGCTGGACATGCTGATCGCAGTGTCCATCCTGTTGGCCCTGGTGATCCTGCTGACCACCATGTTCGTCAAGCGGCCGCTGGACTTCTCGGTCTTCCCCTCGCTGCTGCTGGTGGCCACGCTGCTGCGCCTGGGCCTGAACGTCGCCTCCACCCGGCTGGTGCTGGGCAACGGGTATGCAGGTGAGGTCATTGCCGCCTTCGGGTCCATCGCCGTGGGCGGCTCGCTGATCATCGGCTGCGTGATCTTCCTGATCCTGATCGTCATCCAGTTCGTCGTGGTCACCAAGGGCGCCGAGCGTGTTGCCGAGGTCGGGGCCCGCTTCACCCTCGACGCGATGCCGGGCAAGCAGATGGCCATCGACGCGGACCTCAACGCAGGGCTGATCACCGACACCCAGGCGCGCGAGCGCCGCGCCGAGGTCGCCGCGGAGGCAGACTTCTACGGCGCCATGGACGGCGCCTCCAAGTTCGTCAAGGGCGACGCCATCGCCGGGCTGATCATCATCATCATCAACCTCGTCGGTGGCATCGCCATCGGCATGATCTCCCGCGGCATGGGGATTTCCGAGGCGCTGAACACCTACGCGTTGCTGACCATTGGCGACGGGCTGGCCACGCAGATCCCCGCCCTGCTCATGGCCGTGTCCACCGGCATGATCGTCACCCGCTCCAACGCCTCGACCGACATGGGCTCCACCGCCTCGAAGCAGCTGGCCCAGTCGCGCACCGCGCTGCTGATCTCCGGGTCCGCCGCCATCGCCCTGGCCCTGGTGCCCGGGATGCCGAAGCTGCCCTTCGTGCTCATCGGCGCACTGCTGATCCTCACCGCCCAGCGCATCAAGTCCAACCTGGCCAAGGAGGAAACCCGGGCCGCGGTGGCGCGCCAAAACGAGGCAGCCGTGGTGCCGAGCGAAACCACCGAGGACCTGATCGAAAAGATGCGGGTGCACGCCCTGGAGATCCAGCTGGCCCCGGACCTGGTGGACGTGGTCAACGGGGGAGGGGATGACCTGCTGGCCCGCGTGCGCGCCCTGCGCCGCCGCGTTGCCATGGAAATGGGCATCGTGCTGCCACCGGTGCGCACCCGCGATTCCGTGGACCTGCCCCCCGCCACCTATGCAATCCGGATCGCCGGCGTCGAGGCCGGGCGCGGCACCGCGCCGCGCGGGAAGGTGCTGGCACTGGGCGAGCACCTGGACTCGCTGCCCGGGGTGTCCGTGGTGGAGGCGGTCTTCGGGCTGGCCGGCAAGTGGGTCCCCGCCGAGCTGCGGCACAACGCCGAGATGGCCGGGGCCACCACCATTGACAGGGTCTCGGTGATCGTCACCCACCTCTCCTCGATCGTCCAGGCGCAGGCCGCGCGCCTGCTCACCCGGGAGGACGTGCGGGTGCTCACCGATGCGGTGCGAGAGACCAACCCCTCGGCCGTGGAGGAACTGGTGCCCTCCCCGTTGTCCCTGGCGGAGGTCCAGCGCGTGCTGCAGGGCCTGCTGATCGAAGGCGTGCCCATCAACGACCTCGGGCGCATCTACGAGGCCCTGGCCCTGCGCGCCAAGGCCAGCACCGACCCGGAAGGGCTCATCGAGGCAGCGCGCACCGCGCTGGGCCCGGCCATTGCAGCCGGCTACCTGGAGGGGAACACGCTGCGGGTGGTGATGATCGACCCCGTGCTGGAACAACTCATGCTCGAGGGGCTGCGTCCCTCCGAGGCCGGAAGCCAGATCATGCTGGACGCGCAGCGGTTGGAAGCCGTGCTGGCCTCGGTCAAGCAGATCGCCGGGGAGCTGGAGGTCCGAGGCCTGTCCGCGGTGTTGGTCTGCGCCCCTGCGCTGCGCCCGGCGGTGCGCCGCCTGCTGGGTGTCGCCCCCGGTTCCATCCCGGTGCTCTCCTACCAGGAGGCCACCGCCGGCGGGGCAGAGATCGAGACAGTGGGGGTGGTGCGCGGTGCCGATGCGATTTCGGCTTGAGGGGCCCGGCCTGGCGGAAATCCACGAGCAGGCAGTCGCCGAATACGGGCCACACGCCCGCATCGTCTCGGCCGAGCGGGTCACCGTCGGAGGCATCGGCGGGTTCCTGGCCAAGACGCACCTCGAGGCCATCATCGAGGTGCCCGACGAGCACGCACCTGACGGCCACGTGCTGGAGTCCGGGGCCGTACCGGAGCCGCAGCGCGCCCTCGAACCCGCCCGGAAACCCCGGCCGCCGAAGCCCGCTTCCCCGGCGCTGAACACCTTCGCTGCCAACGCGCTGACACCGGATTCCACTGCAGTATCGGGCGGCATCGACGGGCTGCTGGCGCGGGCCGACGCCGCCGAGCTGCGCTTCGCCCCGCAGGCACCCGGGTCCGCCGACAGCGTCGCACTGCCGCCGCTGCCCGGAAGGCCCGACTTCGACCGCCTGCTGGACAGCCAGGCCTTCGCCCTGGAACCTGCCACCGGATCCCGCGCCGCCGGCGCACCCCCGGCAGGGACCAGCGTCCCGGGGCATCCCGGGCGCCCGGCCGCGGCGCCGGGCAGGGATGTCGTTCCCTCGCCGCTGGCCGGACCCGGGGACCTGGTCGTGGTGATCGGGCTGTGGGGCGATGCCTCGATGGCAGCGGGGGAACTTGACGACGGAACCGCCCTGCGGCGCAACGCCGGGGATTTGGCGCAGAAGTTCGATGCGCAGGCCCTGGCCCGCAAGCCCATCATGGACCGGCGCGGCATCCTGAGGGCGCGTGCCACCGCCGTGGAAGACGGAGTGCCCCTGCTCGTTTCGGTGGCCATCAATCCGCTGCTGGCACTCCCTGCGCAACTGCAATTGCTCGAGGTGCTGGCGCCTGACCAGCTGTGGGCAGCGGTGGATGCCGGGCGCAAGGCGGAGGACACCGCCGTCTGGGTCAAGCAAGTTGCATCGGCGTGCGGGATCTATGCGGTGGTGTCCCTGCACGCGGAAGAGACCCTGTCCCCGGAATCGGTCGGGGAGCTGGGCTTCCCGTTACTCGAGGCCAGGGGCCCTTCCTAACGTTGAGGAACCGGACGGAGAGGCCGCAGTCGATCATGCAGGTGAGGGCGTGGGGCTGTTGGCGAAATGATGGAAGCAGAATCCAATTGCCTGACGCAATTGCGAGTATTTCCATATGAAAAGCCTGATCTTGACAAGGCTTTACTGGCAGACCCCGCCCAGGCCGGCGTCCTCACCACGCCAAAATCCGAAGAGCCCGTTCAAGCGATATGCCTTGAGATGAGTGCTGCAAACCTAAGCCGGTTCAGATAGCCCGGTACCGGGAACCCGGTATTCTTCCGGGTGACCTTGCCTGCCAGGTCCTTCAGGATGCGCGCAGTATCTTTGCGGAACCCGATCGGATCCGGGTTACCCAGGAGCCACTCGATACTCGGGTGCGCGTCACGAATTTCGGGCAGACTGTGCAGGTCGGCCAGATCCTTCTCTGACCCACGATCTTTCCAGCTGTGGGCCTTGAGAACCACGGCCGCTTCCAGGTTGGGAATCCGGGTCTGGTACTCGATGATTTCAGTGCCACCGAGATGCGCTTCGACGTCGATGACCAGTGCCGGTGTCATCAAGGCGAACCGCAGCTCAGGCAGGGTGTCGACCTGACCGACCCCGGGGACAGACTGGGCCCGGATGCCCTGGGCGGCTCCGGTCCGAGCGAGCAACAGATTGATCTCGATCCGCTGTTCAGCACCAACGTCCTTGAACCAGATGTTCCCTCCCGTCTTGGTGAAGTTTTCAGCAACCAGGCTCTGAGCGACCGGCTTAACAACCTCGACGCTTCCCAGCGCGGCGTCCGCATCCGCCGTGGACCGGAGCACCGCGTTCGCCGTCGGGTAGACGTGAAGCAGCATGCGGACCATGTGACCGCCGATGATTCGGTAGTCGCCGCGATCTGCCACCGCCTGGGCCACCGCTTGCTGGGCACGGTAGCCGAGCGCATCCGAGATGCTGATGGCGTGGACGCGCACTTTGATTGGTGCGGTTTCGTCCGTCACTGCTTACTCCCGATTATCAGTTCCTTGAGGTGACCGGCAGCCTCCACGCTGTCGATTTCACCGCTGGCCAGGACATCCCAATAGACGATTGCGGCATCGGCCAAGGCAGGTGCCCCGGATTCTGGGCATGGTGTGGCCTGGGCAAGGCGCCACAATGTTGGGTCCCTCGGAACGCACGTGATGAGTGTTGCTTCATCCGCGGGGGCCGGGACGAAGCCATCGCCGCCAAGGTCGATGGGACTGTTGACGTAGATGCGCCCACGGGAAGGCAATTTCCATGGAGCCAGCCGGTCGGCAGCCACGTCACCACTGATCAACGGACGTGCATCAAGCAGCTCGGCGACTTTCGCAGCCTGGAGTGTCTGCTCAACAATCGGATCCAGGCTGTACCAGCCGAATTCCGGGCCGCTTGAACCGGGGTATTCCTCCACCCAATGTTCCAGGAGCCTGGCCTTGTTGGCGGCCGACAATCCGCTTCCGGCATCTGCGACAAGGTCCCCGAGCTGGCGGGCGGCATTGGATACGGATTGCTGACTCGTGCCGAGCAGTTCGGCGATCGCCGGCTGTCGCAGCGGCTCAGAGGAAAGAAGCAGGCAGCGGCCAACAGCCCAGCGAACCCACGCTGCCCGTCCGGAAGGACGTCTCCGTGCCGGAGCTGGGGCGGTCTCCTCGCCTGCGTAGACGGATCCGCGAAGCACCAGCTGGAGCGGGCGCTCGGTAAGGACATCGAAATTCCCCGCCTTGGCTTGTTCGAGCATATTGGGAGTGATTGTTCGACCGACGAACAGGGGACTGGCAGGGGACCGGCGATGGGAGGAAATGTTGCGGACCGCGTGGGAGGTGATGCGATCCACGGGAAGGATCGGCTCAACCAGAACGGGCTCCCCTGTCGGCGAGCGAAGGAGCCAGCTGCGGTCGGTGGTTCCTTCGCTGATGGCGACGTCGAGTTCGCGCAGTAGTGCAACCACATCGACTTCCATGAGAACCTCCAACAAGTTTGATCCCGAGTAACGGGTTATTGCTTGTTGGACAGTCCATCACAAGTCCGGTTACAATTCAAACCTTTTGACGAACATGCGTGATCAGACGGACGACTACGCAGCTCCCTCACTATCCCTGTGGCGCTGCCTTCGCTCCTCAGCCACCACCCACTTGGCATCTCTTTTGGGATCGTTCCGGCTACGCCTCCACGCCCTCGTTGATGGCGCGGACACGCTCTTACCCCTTCCTCGAACTGAAGATGGTCAAAAGTTCTGCAGCGCCGGATCCCAGGCGAAGCCCATACCGGAACTAATCCAGCAGCACGCCGGCCCTGCCAAGGATTTTCGGTGGTGCGGCACCTGCCGAGGGGCGGAACGGGTTCTCCAGGGGGCTCCCGTGAGTTCATGTGAGTTTGGTGAGCTTGGCTCCATTCGGTGCATGCGGGTGACCAGCGAGGTTCTTGGAAAAGGAGGCGTTGCCCGGGTCGTTGTTGACTCGGGCAACGCCCGCGCGTTCTCGGCCTGTCACTGGAAGAGGTTCTTCCAGAACTCGACGATGAAGCGACCGTTCCCTTCCGCGCTGGGAAGACCTTCACTACCGGCGCTGTTCCTTGGCGGTGGTGCCCGCAGGGAAGGTGCTCGATAGCGGCTGGACCCGTGCTGGGTAACACCGTACGCACCTGCCCCCCCACCTCGGCTGCGGCGCGCGCCCAAGGCCGAGGTGGCGCAGGGCGCTGGGCTATGATTGTGCGGTGCTGGTACTTACGCGGAAGGTCGGAGAACAGGTCCTGATTGGCGAGGACATCGTGGTGACTGTCCTCGATGTCAAGGGCGATTCGATCAAGATCGGCTTCGACGCGCCCCGCGGCATCAAGATCCAGCGGGCCGAGATGCTGGCCGCCGTGACCGAGGCCAACCAGCAGGCGGCAGCTGCCGCCACCGAGGCTGCCGAGGCCCGCCTGAAGGCCCTGTTCCCTGCCTCTTCCAAGCCCGCCGCACCCGGTGCGCCGAGGGCGTAAAAAACGACGCAATTAGCACTCACCTTGACCGAGTGCTAATGGTTGCCTAGAGTCATTCATGGCGCTTGTTGAATCCAACAAGCGTTGAAAGCCTGAGGTAATTCACCAGCTGGCACCGCGACGACGGTTGGTACCACCCGAACGGCCCGTAAACCATTGGCAACTCACGCAAAGGAGAGACGATGTCCGTCTCCATTAAGCCTCTCGAGGACCGCATTGTCGTCCAGCCGCTCGAAGCAGAAACCACCACTGCTTCCGGACTGGTCATCCCCGACTCCGCCAAGGAAAAGCCGCAGGAAGGCAAGGTCGTGGCAGTAGGACCGGGCCGCGTCGATGACAACGGCAACCGCGTTCCGGTCGACGTAGCCGAAGGCGACGTCGTGCTCTACTCCAAGTACGGCGGAACCGAAGTCAAGGTCAGCGGTGCAGAGTACCTGGTGCTCTCGGCACGCGACGTCCTGGCCATCGTCGTAAAGTAGTTTTCCTCATAAAGCCCCGGCCCCTGGCCGGGGCTTTATGTAGCTTATAAGGAGCAAGACATGGCAAAGCAGCTAGCTTTTAACGAAGAGGCGCGACGCGCCCTCGAAGCGGGCATTGATAAGCTCGCAAACACCGTCAAGGTGACCCTCGGCCCGCGCGGCCGCAACGTGGTGCTGGCAAAGGCCTGGGGCGCACCGACGATCACCAACGATGGCGTGACCATCGCACGTGAGATCGAGCTGGAAGATCCGTACGAGAACCTCGGCGCACAGCTGGCCAAGGAAGTCGCCACCAAGACCAACGACGTTGCAGGCGACGGCACCACCACCGCCACCGTGCTCGCACAGGCCTTCGTCAAGGAGGGCCTGCGCAACGTTGCCGCAGGTGCCGCCCCGGGCGAAATCAAGCGAGGCATCGAAGTTGCCGTTGAGGCAGTGGCAGCACGCCTGGCCGAGAACTCCGTTCCGGTCGAGGGCAAGCAGGTCGCCAACGTCGCCGCCATCTCCGCACAGAGCGAGGAAATCGGCGAGCTGTTGGCCAAGGCCTTCGAAACCGTGGGCACCGACGGCGTCATCACCATCGAGGAATCCTCCACGACCGCCACCGAGCTGGTTGTCACCGAGGGCATGCAGTTCGACAAGGGCTACCTTTCCCCGCAGTTCGTCACCGACCCGGAGCGCCAGGAGGCCGTCCTGGAGGACGCGCTGATCCTGGTCAACTCCGGCAAGATCTCCACCGTGGCGGAGTTCCTGCCGCTGCTGGAAAAGGTGCTGGCAGCCGGCAAGCCGCTGTTCATCGTCGCCGAGGACATCGAGGGCGAAGCCCTCTCCACCCTCGTCGTGAACAAGATCCGCGGAACCCTGAACGCCGTGGCCGTCAAGGCCCCGGGCTTCGGCGACCGCCGCAAGGCCATGCTGCAGGACATTGCGATCCTCACCGGCGCGCAGGTTGTCTCCCCGGACCTCGGGCTGCAGCTGGACCAGGTCGGCCTCGAGGTGCTGGGATCGGCTCGCCGCATCACCATCACCAAGGATTCGACCACCATCGTTGACGGTGCCGGCACGGCCGAGGATGTTGCAGACCGCGTCTCGCAGCTGAAGGCCGAACTGACCCGCACCGATTCCGAGTGGGACCGCGAGAAGCTCTCCGAGCGCCTCGCCAAGCTCTCGGGCGGCATCGGCGTGATCAAGGTCGGCGCAGCCACCGAGGTCGAGCTGAAGGAACGCAAGGCACGCATCGAAGATGCGGTCTCCTCCACCCGCGCGGCCCTCGAAGAGGGAATCGTTGCAGGCGGCGGCACCGCATTGGTTGACGCCCTCGCGGTCCTGGACACCGACCCCAACGTGCTCGCCCTCACCGGCGACGCCGTTGCAGGTGTCGCCATCGCACGCCGTGCACTGGTCCAGCCGTTGCGCTGGATTGCCCAGAACGCAGGCTTCGACGGCTACGTCGTCACCGCCAAGGTCACCGAATCGCCGGCCAACGAGGGCTTCAACGCCCTGACCGGCGTGTACGAGAACCTGATCGACGCCGGTGTCATCGACCCGGTCAAGGTCACCCGTTCGGCGCTGCGCAATGCGGCATCGATCGCTGCCCTGGTGCTGACCACCGAAACCCTCGTCGCCGAAAAGCCGGCCGGGGACACGGGAGCAGCACACCAGCACTAAGCGCCTCCCTTGAGGTGGTGCACCGAGCGCCGCCGGACTCCCGGCTTCCACCACGCCATAGTGCGTGTTGCGAGGTTGGGGGACCGGCGGCGCTCGGCGTTGGGGCGTCGATGCTGGGAACCCGCTGTAACGAACTGATAACGGTCTTTGGTAACGTTGGATGCCCATGCCCAACGTTCCGGGTGTGGGACGCTGTCAATTTTTCAGGATGTACCGATGTCGATTTCCTTTCCTGCGCCTAGCGTGGCAGGGCGGAGTCCAGTTGCTGCCCCCAAGCCCGTATCCGGTTTCAGGCCCGAACTCCAGGGCCTGCGGGCGCTGGCCGTCGTGCTGGTCATGGTCTACCACGTCTGGCTTGGCCGGGTTTCCGGCGGCGTGGATGTGTTCTTGTTGCTCTCCGCGTTCTTCCTCACCGGAGCCTTCATCCGCAAGGTCGAGGGCGGACGGCCCCTGGCCCTGCTGACCTACTGGCTCAACGTCTTCCGCCGGCTGCTGCCGGCCGCGGTCCTCGTGCTGCTGGCCACCATCGCGGCGAGCGTCGCGTTGCTGCCCAAGGCGCGCTGGAGCTCGATCATGGAGCAGATCACCGCCAGCCTCTTCTACTCCCAAAACTGGCAGCTGGCCCGCGACTCGGTGGACTACTACGCGGCCGAGCACGCCACGGCCAGCCCGCTGCAACATTTCTGGTCACTCTCCATCCAGGGGCAGGTCTTCATCCTCTGGCCGCTGTTGCTGGCGGCGGGCATGCTCCTGTGGCGGACGCTTCGCGCCAGGATTCCCGCTTTGGGCTACCGGATGACCATGGGCATTCTCTTCGGCACCGTGTTCGCGCTCTCCCTGGCGTACTCGATCCACACCACCGCCACCGCACAGCAATGGGCATACTTCGACACCGGTGCCCGGCTCTGGGAATTTGCGCTGGGTTCGCTTCTCGCCATCTTCCTGCCGTTGCTCCAAAGGCTCCCCGCGGCCCTGACCGTGCCCCTGGGCTGGCTGGGCCTGGGTGCGATCCTGTCCTGCGGCATGCTGCTGCAGGTCGAGCACGAGTTCCCCGGCTACCTGGCGCTGTGGCCCACACTCGCCGCGGCGTTCGTCATCATGGCCCCGGACAGCCGGTTCGGCGTGCAGCGGGTCCTGTCGGCACCGGTCCTGGGCTGGCTCGGAAACCTCTCCTACGCGCTGTACCTCTGGCACTGGCCGGTCATGGTCTTCTTCCTCGTCGAATCCGGAAACGAACGCATTTCCCTCGGCGCCGGGCTGGGCATCATGCTGGTGTCGCTGCTGCTGGCCTGGGCCACGACGCACATCGTCGAATCTCCCATGCGTTCCTGGCACTGGCTCTCGGCCAAGCGCCGGCGCGCGGGGCTGAGCATTGCCGTGCTGCTCTCGCTGGTGCTCGCGCCGCTGGGCGGCTGGGAGCACCGGGTCGCCGCCGAGGAGACGCGGGCCGCGTCCCAGGCACAGGTCGATAACCCCGGCGCGGCGATCCTGGACCCGGGGTTTGGGCACGAACCAAGCTCCGAGGCTGTGATGGTCCCGCTCACCACCAAGCTCGATGAGGAATGGTCGAACTTCGGTGCCGACTGCACCGGGGGCTGGGCCCCCGAATCGCCGGCCATCGAGCACTGCCAGCAGGGCGGGAACCCTCAGGCGGAGAAGACCATCGTGCTGGTGGGTGATTCGCACGCCCAGCATTGGAGCGGCGCGGTGGATGCCATGGCGCAAAAGCACGGGTGGCGCTGGGTCCTGCTGACCAAGCCGTCGTGCCGCTTCGGCGGGCCCTCGGAAACACGAGGCGAGGAATGCGGGGCATTCAACGCGGCCGCCGGCCAGTACGTGCTGGGGCACAACCCGGACGCGGTGATCACCCTCGGGTCCTTTACCGCCCTTGGCCCGGACGCGTCCGGACGCTCGGCGGGGGAGCAGGAGCGGGTGGTGCCCGACTACGAGGCCGGAATCCGCCCGCTGCTTGCAGCCGGCATCCCGGTCGTGGCGCTGCGCGACACCCCGCGCTTCACCACTCCCGTGCCCGATTGCGTGGACAGGTTCGGGGCGCAGGCCCCGGAGTGCAGCGCCCCGGTTTCCGAACTGATGGCCGCGACCTCGCCGCTGGACGGGCTGGCGGCGGGAGGGGCCCTGGGGGAGGCCTTCTCCACCCTGGATATGACCGACCAGCTGTGCCCGGACGGGATCTGCCGGCCAGTCATCGGCAACGTGCTGCTCTATCTGGACCAGTCGCACTTGACCAGCACCTTTGCCAGGACCACCGCGGCGGAATTCGAGAAGCGCTTCCTCGCCGCGGTTAGAAGCTCCATCAGCGATTAGTGCCCGATTGCGGATCTGAATCCCGCAGCAAAGGACAAGACGGACGCTGTAATTGAACCATCGACGGATAAGGACACTGCGACTTGCGCAGCCGAAAGCACATTGGAGATCTTGATTCCCAGGAATGGAAAAGAAAATGACCGAAAGTTCGCCTGGGCACCGATTGCCGAGAGTTTCCCAGACCTCGCCGGGGATTGATTCTTGGTGTTATTGGTCAGGGAAGCCAGGGGGGCTAAATTATCCGTGATGAAGCATTGCGGACCTGTTGCGTACGACGTGGTCTGTCCGCACGTTGGCGGCAACGGGTTCGTGGACCCGGACCAGTCCCACCCCGCCAGGAGCCACGCCAACGTTACAGCCGCCCAAAGAGAACCTCATCTGCGCGCTTGCCACGCGTGGTGGTCGGTTCTAACACGCAGTTGACGTGAGACACTCGTAATATGTCTTGGGGACCAAAAAAATATACATCTGTTACAGAAAAATGCTCTTTCGAATGGCGAAAGGTGATTGTTATTTTCCGGGCTGTGCTAGGAAAATCATTGAAGAAATCGACGGTGAGCCAATAATGGCCGCGAGCATCGACCATATTCGTGGCGTGGAAGTTGGGTCTGCGCGCTATGGCAAGGCGATGAAAGGGACGGAACGGTCGGAGTTCGGTAACCTGATCCTCTTGTGTACGTCCCACCACAAGGTCTTGGACCGGATGCACCCGGAAGATTTTCCGGTGGATTTATTGGAAAGCTGGAAGAACGAGAAAGAAGCGGGCAGCGGAGAAGAGATTCTTGAAACACTGACCGAGTCGAATCTGGAAGAAATCCTAACCACGGCATTTACGAATGCAGGTCCACGCCGCGAGATCCACGTTGGATTAGCCGCGGCATTCATGATGCCTGGAAACTCGTTCAAAATACCTTTCGAGCACCTGGCCGAGACCGTTAAAGCGGCCAGTCGTATCACGGTGCAGTCACATACAGTGTGTGTCACGATCACGAACTCGGATTCACGCGATGTGTGGCTCGACGACGTTTCCATCCGTTACATGCTCGGATCGTTGACTGCGCCAGGTCGTGCACCGGCTATTTCTTACCGAGGTAGAAACGTATTTGCTTCACTAAATCCTCAGACGCCATGCCGGATCGCGCCGGGTGATTCTGTGGTCTGGATGATGAAACTTCAGGCCCTTCTGGAATTCCGCGAGGCGGTCTTGGCGGACGGGGGAACCGTTTCCGGATTCTTCGCAGCTGCCCGTTTGTGCTCGGGCGAGAAAGAAGAATCAGCTGTGGTGGATTGGGCACACGCGGAGTTGGACATCATTTGAGGACAGTTGTCCGAGGCCAGTCGGGCCAGTCGGGGCAACCGGCATTGGGTTGGACTGGCCGACGGATCAGCTATGTCGATGCCGCTGTAAACGATCGATCGGGCGGGGCGGACGTTTTGGCGAAATAGATGAGTTCGGCAACCGCATGCGTCCCCGGGGCATGAGGCAACGCGTAACCAAAGTGCCGCGCAAGCGTGACGCCGAAGGCCTTTCCCGGCATCACGGCGCGGCGTAACGTTGCCTGCAAGCGGCCGAACGAACCTGCCCGGCCGTGCCCCTTGTGCACCATCGGAGGCAACGCCATGAAATCGGAAATGGCACCATCGTCCTTGGCCCTTGCGCATCCCTTGAGCCGGCGGGCCGTGCTCTCGGCGGCCGTGGCAACCCTGGCCGGGGCCGCGCTGGGCCCCGGACTCATCGTGGCCCCCGCCGCTGCGGCGGTGATCCGCAACCACATCTACACCGTCTCCTCGCGCAACACCTTCACTTCCACGACCTACCCGCGCACCGAGTTCCGCGCGCTGTGGACCGCCAGCGTGGTCAACATCGACTGGCCCTCGAAATCCGGGCTTTCCGCGGCGACCCAGCAGGCCGAATTGCGCTCGGTCCTGGACCTGGCGCTCTCGCGGAACCTCAACGCCGTGTTTCTGCAGGTCCGCCCCGCAGCGGACCGGATGTGGATGTCCACCCTCGGGGAGCCATGGTCCAAGTACCTCACCGGCACCCAGGGCAAGGACCCCGGCTACGACCCGCTGGCCTACGCGATTTCCGAGGCGCACAAGCGCGGGATCGCCCTGCACGCCTGGATCAATCCCTTCCGCGTGTCGATGGACACCTCGCTCACCTCGCTGGTGGCCAGCCACCCGGCGCGGCTGAACCCGAGCTGGTCCTTCGCCTACGGCCCGCGGCGCTACTACAACCCCGGGATCCCGGCGGTGCGCACCTACATCCGCAACGTGGTCATCGACATGGTCAAGCGCTACGACGTGGACGGGGTGCACTTCGACGACTACTTCTACCCCTACCCGGTGGCCGGTAGCTCGATCCCGGACTCCTCGACCTACAACACCTACAAGGGGTCCTTCACCTCCATCTCTTCCTGGCGCCGAAACAACATCAACGTGTTCGTCCGCGACACCCACAACGCCATCCGGGCAGCCAAGCCCAGGGTCGTGTTCGGCATCAGCCCTTTCGGCATCTGGGCCAATAGTTCCTCCAGTACCCTGGGCTCGGCCACCAGCGGGCTGGAAAGCTTCTATGCCCTCTACGCCGACACCCGGCGGTGGGTCAAGGACGGCTGGGTCGACTACATCGCGCCGCAGCTCTACTGGTACCAGGGCTACACCGTGGCCAACTACAACGTGCTGGTCGACTGGTGGGCCAAACAGGTTGCAGGGACCAACGTCAAGCTCTACACCGGGGAGGCCGCCTACAAGGTCGGAGACCCCAACACCGCGGCATGGCAGGACCCGAACGAGCTGCGCGACCACGTGACCAAGTGCCGCGCCGTGCCGGCGGTGCGCGGCCAGGCGTACTACAACACCACCGCTTTCAGGGCGAACAAGCTCAACGCCATCGGGATCCTGAAGGCACGGCATTACGCGCGGCCGTCCCTCCCGGTTCCCTATGCGCAGCTGAACGCCACCCGCCCGTACACCCCGACCATCACCAAGGCCGTGCGCGAGGGCACCGGGGTACGGTTGAGCTGGACCTCCAGTTCCAGCGGCGAGCCGCTCAAGCTCATCGCGATCTGGCGCTGGGAGTCCACCGGCTCCGTCGTCCCGTACATCCAGTCGACCGCCACCTACCTGCGCGCCGTGCGCCGCCGCACCACCTCGGCCCAGTCCTGGCTGGACTCCGGCGTGGTGCTCGGGCACTCCTACTGGTACATGATCCAGTCGATCAGTCAGACCGGGACCGACTCCTTGCGTGCCACCGCGATCTTCATCAGGGCGTGACGAATCCCTCGTTCGGGGGCATGGCTCCGATCATGGCATTGGGGGATGTTGGGGAATTTGCGCCGGTAACGGCTGCGAGCGTCAATGGCGGCACGGACACGATCGCCACGGGTGCCTCGCCGCCCGCGCGATCGAGGCTGCTGTTGCGCGGGATCGTCGTGTCCGCCGCCGTGGGGTGATGCTGCTTGGACCGCTGCTGGCCACGGGCGGTGAGGGCCCGCAGCGCTTTGGCTGGAACATGTACGCCCGGTATGTGTCCGTGCCCGAGGCCGAGGTGAGAACCGTCGAGGGGACGAAGGAGCAGGTTTCCCTTCGGGAGGTTGTCTCCGGGCTGCGGATCGAAATCGACTACTTCGCACCCTCCGCCGAATTCCTCTGCCGCACCCGGGACGATGTCCTAAGCGTGCGCGTGTGGAACGAAACCCCGGCGCGCGAGGAGGTCTTTCCATGCTCCGGATTCTGAGTCGCACCATCGACGCCAGGCCCCTGGCCATGGGCAGGATCCTCGTGGGGCTCGCCTCCCTGATCGTGGCCACCGAGTGGTTTTCGACGCTCGGCCGGCTTTCCACCGGCACCCGGCTCTCGCTGCCCTACTTCGATTCGATGCCGGCCATCGGGCAATCCGCGGTCTTGGCCATGTTCGGAGTTGCCATGGTGGCGGGCCTCGGAGCGGTGCTGGGGATCGCCGGGCGCCTGCCGATGATCCTCGTTTGTGCCACGTCAGTGGCGGCGCTGGCGGCGGATAAGCAGGCGTTCAGCAACCACCTGGTGCTGCTGGCCCTGCTCGCGCTCTACCTGTCTTTCAGCGGGGCAGGCCTGACCCTGAAAGTGGGGGCGTGGAATCGGGAAGTCCAGGTGCCGTATTGGCCGGCCTTCCTGGTGAAGGTCCAAATCACCACCGTCTATGCGTGGACGGCCATCTCGAAGATCAACGAGCAGTTCCTGTCGGGGGAGGTCATCGGCCACCACCTGCGCGACTGGGTCCCCGTCTCCCAGCAGCTGCTACCGCTCCTGGCGCTCGGCAGCGTGGGGGCGGAGCTGTTCCTGTCAGTGGCCCTGTGGATCCCCGCGCTGCGGCCGATCGCGTTCCTGGTCGGTGCAGGGTTGCACCTGGGCATAGTGCTGATGCTCACCACCGCGATGCCACTGATCGCGTTCGCGCTGATCATGCTGGCCGGGTACGTGTTGTTCGCCCACGATGCCCTGCGCGGACGCAGGGCCAAACAGGGAATCCGGCCCGAACGCCGGGCGCTCGCCGGGTAGCCGCACGGCCGCGCTGGATCGCCGCGAAACGTTGCGTTCGCCACACCACCGATGCGGGGAATGTCGCTTGGGGGTGAAGCGTTCTAGGATGTAATCAATCCCCGCACCGGCGTGAAAGGTCCCCCGTGACTGAGTTCAACCCATTTGCCTTTGAAGGCCTCACCTACGACGACGTTTTGCTGCTTCCCGGCCCGACGGATGTGATCCCTTCGGAAGCCGACACCAGCACGCGCCTGACCAAGCGGATCAACATCAACATCCCGTTGCTTTCCGCGGCAATGGACACCGTGACCGAGGCCCCGATGGCCATTGCCCTGGCCCGCCAGGGCGGCATCGGCATCATCCACCGCAACCTGTCCATCGAGGACCAGGCCAACCAGGTGGACCAGGTCAAGCGCAGCGAATCGGGCATGATCACCAACCCGGTGACAGTGAACCCCGGGGCGACGCTGGCCGAATGGGACGACCTGTGCGCGCACTACAGCGTTTCGGGCCTGCCGGTGGTGGATGAGAACCGCAAGCTGCTGGGCATCATCACCAACCGCGACACCCGCTTCGTGCCGCGCGAAAACTACATGACCACCAAGGTCTACGAGGTCATGACGGCCATGCCGTTGATCACCGCCCGGGTCGGCGTAAGCCGCGAAGAGGTCATCAACCTGCTGGGCAAGCACCGCATCGAGAAGCTGCCGCTGGTCGACAACGACGGCCTGCTCCAGGGATTGATCACCGTCAAGGACTTCGACAAGGCCGAGCAGTACCCGCAGGCCACCAAGGACGACGAGGGCCGCCTGCGCGTCGGCGCCGCCGTTGGCTTCTTCGGCGAGGGTTATGACCGCGCCATGAAGCTCATCGAATCAGGTGTCGACGTTCTGGTGGTGGACACCGCCAACGGCCACTCCCAGGGCGTGCTGGACATGATCGCCCGCCTGAAGAAGGACCCCGCGGCCAAGCACGTGGACGTCATCGGCGGCCAGGCAGCAACCCGCGAGGGTGCCCAGGCACTGATCGACGCCGGCGCCGACGCCATCAAGGTCGGCGTGGGCCCGGGCTCCATCTGCACCACCCGCATCGTCGCCGGTGTTGGCGTACCGCAGGTCACCGCCATCTATGAGGCGGCCAAGGCAGCCATCCCTGCAGGCGTTCCGGTCATCGCCGACGGCGGCCTGCAGCACTCCGGCGACATCGGCAAGGCACTGGTGGCCGGCGCCGATTCGGTCATGCTCGGCTCCCTGCTGGCAGGCACCGCCGAGTCCCCGGGCGACCTGGTCTTCATGAACGGCAAGCAGTTCAAGGCCTACCGCGGCATGGGCTCGATCGGTGCCATGGAAACCCGCGGCAAGAACACCTCCTTCTCCAAGGACCGCTACTTCCAGTCCGACGTGCCCTCCAACGAGAAGCTGATCCCCGAGGGCATCGAAGGCCAGGTCCCGTACCGCGGCCCGCTCTCGGCCGTGGCACACCAGCTGGTCGGCGGCCTGCGCCAGACCATGTTCTACGTCGGTGGACGCACCATCCCCGAGCTGAAGAACCGCGGCAAGTTCGTGCGCATCACCGCCGCGGGCCTGAAGGAATCCCACCCGCATGACATCATGATGACCGTCGAGGCGCCGAACTACCGTTCGCGCTAAGACTTCGTCTGATGTGAAGGCCCCGGCCACCGGCTCCCGCAACGGAAGCCGAGGCCGGGGTCTTCGGCGTTTGTTGGTCTCGGGCCGAAGGACCGCCCGTGGCCGGATACGGGTGTTGGAGTTACCTGCAGTGGCTTGTTCCCGCGCCTCGTTGGCCGAATCGGGGCGGCGCAACACGCGCTCATCTGCACTGGCGCAAGACTTCCGCGAATCCCTTTGCTTCGAGGGGGCGGCCGTAGAGGAATCCCTGTACCGTGCCGAAGCCCATGGCCTTGAGTTGGTCGGATTGCCCGCTGGTTTCGACGCCTTCGACCACGCATTGCAGATCGCAGGCGTTGATCAGGTCGAAAATGGCCCGGAGAAACCTTTGCGGCTTGGTATCGATGGCGATGTCTTGAACCAAGGACCTGTCAATCTTGACCCCCGCGACCGGCAATTGCCTCAGGTAACTGATCGAGGAATAACCGGTACCGAAGTCGTCGATGAACACCTCCACACCCATGTTCCGCAAGGCCAAGAGCGTGTACTGGTGCAGGTTGTCACCTGACATCAGCCGATTCTCGGTGATTTCCAGGGCCAGGACGTTGGCAGGAAGATCATGTAGTCGCAAAGCCGCGCGGATAAGATCCGGGAAGCCGAGATGATGCAGTTCCCGTGAGGTGACATTCAAGTGCACCTTGAATTCTGCGTCCACGATTCCCAAAGCCCGCCAGCCGGCCAAGTCGGCCAGCGACCTGTGGAGCATGCACTCCGTGAGTTGCCCAATCATTCCCGATTCCTCGGCCACGTGCAGGAACTCACCCGGTCCGATCAGGCCATGGCCCTTGCGCTGCCACCTGACCAAGGCTTCCGCTCCAAGGACACCCTCACCATCAAGTGAGTGCAGCCCTTGATACACCGGAATGAACTCGTTATTTCCCAGCGCCGATTGCAGGTCGGTAATCATTTGGGCCCGCTGTCTGCGTTCATGAAGCATGTAGGGCTCGAACTCAACCACCTTCTCGGTGTTCGACCGCTTTGCCACGTACATGGCGGTATCGGCTTCAATCAGCAATTGGTCTGCGGCATCGTTTGCCTCGGCCCGGACCATTCCCAAACTCGCGCTCGGGGAGAGGTGAATGCCGTCGATAATCATGATCTCGTTCATGGCCGAAACGATTCGCTGTCCTATCTCCATCGCCCCGTGCTCGGGCATGGGGATCAAGACGGCGAATTCGTCACCACCGAGTCGGGCGACGAAGTCTTCGGACCGCACCGACGCGCTCAATCTAGCGGCAAGGTTGCGCAGCATCTTATCGCCCATGTCATGCCCATAGGTGTCATTGATGCTCTTGAATGCATCCAGATCCAGCAGCAAGAGAATGGGTGCTGTCTGTCCTTCGCCAATGCCCTCAATGGCGGAATCGACCTCGCGTACGAGGGCCGAACGATTGGCCAGTTGCGTCAACTGGTCGGTGTAGGCCATCTTCGTCATGTTATCTCGAGCGATTTCAAGCATGTGGGTTCGTTCGGACACTCGCCGGTCAAGCGTGGAATACGCACCCTGAAGTTCGCCCACCATGGCATTTATTCCCACGATGATGGCATCGATTTCGTCGCGCTGGCGGCTCGGCTGCAACAAGGTGCCAAAATCCATGTCGGCAATCCGGAGGATGGCGTCGACGATTTGCCTGATGCGGGGATCTGCCCCCGGCGCCTGCCACACCACGGTCATGGCTTATAGAGGAAGGCGATGGCTTCCTCCCGCCCCTCGACATAGGCACACAGGTGCTCAGGATGGAGGTTGCGCATGAAGAATCGGGCCAGAACCTGATCCGCCGGGCCCGAACCAAGCAGCGCCACGCGAACATTTCTTGAGAACTTGCTAAAGACACGGGCAACATCCGTATCGACATTGCTGAGTCCGGAAATGTTGGCCAAAAGATGCCCCGTCTTGGTTTCAAGACGGGAGGTGAGCGCGTTCAAGATGTCCTGCACCATGGATATCGTCAGCACCGTGCCAGGCGTGAAGCTCACTTCGAGCAAGTCATCGTCGAAATAACGAATCTGGACGTGTGGTTGCGTGCTTTTCCAGAGCAGTTGTGCCGCTCCGGGCGCCACCACTTCCGATGCAGTAGCCGGCTCCAACGTATCCGTGGAATCACCCAGGATGGTCATGGGGATACTTCACCCAAATGGGCTTGCGTGGAATGTCCCCGCCGGGTAGTTCGCGGTTGAGGGTGTGGATCGCCTTGGGACAACCAAGCCGAACAATTCGTGTTCCCCGGCTTCGCGACCGGATACGGCACGGGTTTGGCCTTGCGCGCCAGGTTGGCTACTGGCAGGGGTCGCGAGTGTTTCCCTGCGCACCATATGCATGTCTGCAAACCTAGCCCGGAGCCAGTCGAATCACTATCCAGCATCATCAAAACTATTTGCCCCCAAGCAAAATACTGTCGACCTTGATCTAATCAAAGCCGAGATTACCGCGTCTGGCCTTGATCATAACGCACGATTCCAGCCAGGTTTGCGCAACGTCACACTGAGCAATGCGACGCCGGGGTTACCGAACGAGTGACGGTTTCCCTATCCATGCCTGGCACCGCGTCGCAAATGCCCTGTTCGATTCCCCAAATAAGTAGTGTTCACCGTCCTTTGTTACGCGGCCTGGTCGGCGGGATACGCAAAAAGTCAAACGCATTTGGGGTTCGGAATCAGCTACGGGTGCAGGTTCTGGGGCGTGGCCAGACTCCGGTTCTTCCTGCCAACGACGCCGGAGCGTCCAATGGTCTCCGGGTGGCCAAGGCCATCCACGAAAATGAGGGACCGGAAACCCCTTGGGAAGCGAACCTCCGAGGTAGTGTGGCGGCCCCGGGTTCAAAGCCCGGATAGTGGGTCCAAGAGCACTGCGCTTTTGCCGTTGAGCCTTCCGACCAGCTGACTGGTAAGCGGCAAACTGGCAAGCGAAACAGGCTCTTCTCAGTTAGACCGCGGGTCCCTGGCGATCTCTGCGCTCAAGATTGGCCATGGAGTCTTGGATTCGGCCCGCGTTGCCGCGTTCACGCTCGGCCTCCGAATGGCGGCCCAGGTCGGCGAGGATCTGGGCCCAGAGGACATGGGCCGAAGCGTCTTCCAACACTTGGCCCTCATCGGTCGATCTGGTGGCCAGCTCCAAAATTTCGCTCGCACGGGCCAGCTCGCCCGTGGCGACATTCCAGCGCGCCCGTGTCACGGAGAGGCCAAGGAGTTCCGATGCGCTGCCCCCGATAATGCCGTAGGCCAATTCGGCCCGTTCGATGCAATCGTGTGTCTTCTCATTGGCGACACCTGCCTGCAACTGCATATCGGCGCTGGCCTTGTTGAACCTGGCCCACACATGGATGTCATTGGCAAGCCGCAGGAATCCAGCTGCCCGGCCATGGTATTCCATTCCCTCGGAGGTCTGGCCGTGGGCGAAGGCCAGGTTTCCAAGCGTCCAGTATCCGTGCCCCGCCAATTGCGCGTCCGAGATTTCACCCAGTGTCTTGGCCAGCAGTTCACGCAGCCCCCACGCCTCGTCGATCTTGTCAGCCTCGACCAGGCTGGCAATGAGCGACTGGCAGGCCTCGGCCCGTATGCGGAAACTTCCCTTCACGGACTCCAGCGTAGCCAGCGCCTGGCGTGCACTCTCGATTGCCGGTCCATGATTTGACTGATTTCGCAGAGCGGCGGCTCGCAATATCAGGGTCTTGGCCTTCAGCACCGGGTCCAGTTGGACTATTGGGGAGTCGAATAGCAGCTCAGTAGTTTGCAGCGAAGCGCCATAGGCGCCGGCGAGAATCTGGCATGTTCCGAGGATATGCAGGAATTCGCACTGCTTTTCTGCGTTCCCGATGGCACCGTAGGCACGAACGCATTCGTCGGCGGCAGCTGCAATTAGTTGCTGATCCCCTGAAAGCCTTGCTTTTCTGTAGCCAGCTTCAACACGGGCAGATTCTGACTCGGGCGAACTCAATGGCATTTCTCAATTATGCGTCATGGTGGCACCCCCTGCAGCGGCCTTAACACGGGATGGCCGCCGGCGGACCTGCTTCGCCTGCAAGCTCAGCGGAGGCAGGGACTTCACATTTCAAATTAAGGGCAAATCGTTACAGGTGAGCATTACAATCGACCTTTGGGGTGCCGGTTCCTTTATGGGCCGTCGACATATACGGGCCCGACGCCGCCCCACTTGACGAATACCAATCAATTGAGACGGAGTCACCGTGAAGAAATTCGTAGGTTCAGTATTGGCGACCATGCTGTTTGCAGGAGCCCTGTTCGTGGGTGGAGCTGCGGATGTCCAGCAGAGCCACACCGATGAAGCAGCCCAGGCCGCCGGCATTAGCCGAACCTTGGGCAACAACAACTGGCCGCTGTAGCTGTATGCCGATGGCTCGGGCAATCGCCCGGGGCCTTGCACTCGGAGACCTTCGTTCGGTGAGAGGGGCCAGAATGTGTTCCATATCGGTGGGCGCAGCATCCCGGGTCTGAAGCAATCGCGCAGGCACAACAACAGGATGACCGACCGGGACCCGAACCAGGGTTCACATTGGTTCCGGGTCTGAATCGCAGGTTCTCATAGTTGGTCCGGATCGGACCACTGCGGGAGCCTGCATTCTGTTGGCTGGGCTGGTTTGCTACTCCGGCACAGGCATTCGCCAAATTGCCGAGAACAAGTCGACGTCCGGTCCCGCAGTCCCGGACAGTGATCTTGGGTGGACACCGGGTACGTGTATCGGTGGGAACGGGCACCAGCGCCCGGACTGGTAGCATTCCCCCCATGCGAGAAGCAAAGTTGCGGCGATCGGTGGGGATCGTCATCGCGGCGTGCGTGTGTGGCGCTGCCGGAGTGCTCTGGATGGTCGCGGCCGCTGCCAAGCCGACGGCAATCGAAAATCCCATACACCGGATGACCCTGGGGATCTGGAACATCCTATACAACGGGCAAGCCCCTGGGCTTGTGGTGCTTCTGGCCGCAGTTGCCCTGGCCACGGTGCTGGCAGTCGGCGTCGGTGTGGCGGACTGGCGCATTGCCACGCGGACGCGACGCTCCTCAAATGTCGAATCTGCGCCGCTCGCGCCAAAGATCGTGATGATGGAAACCCGTGGTGTCTATGCCGGCCCAGTTACCGTCACGGTTCTGATCCCGGCGCACAATGAGGAAGCTTCGCTGCAGGCCACCATCGACTCACTGATGGCGCAGTCGCACCCGCCGGAGCGCGTGGTTGTGGTGGCCGACAATTGCACCGACTCAACCGTTGCCCTGGCCATTCGGGCGGGCGTCGGGGTCTTCGAGACGGTCAGCAACACCAAGAAGAAGGCCGGTGCCCTCAATCAGGCGCTCATGGCGAGGCTCCACGACCTGGCGGAAAATGACGTCGTGATGGTCATGGATGCCGATACGATCCTCGATGACAAGTTCCTGGAGGTGGCGCGCAAGCGTTTCACCGACGACCGGGCACTGATGGCGGTGGGCGGACTTTTCTACGGGGAAGTAGGCCATGGGCTGCTTGGACAGTTCCAGCGAAACGAGTACATCCGGTACGCCCGAGAGATGAAGCGTCGACGCGGACGAGTCTTCGTGCTCACCGGCACTGCCTCGATGTTCCGTCCCCGGGCGCTGCGTACCGTCGCAGAGAGACGAGGCACGGCGCTGCCCGGCACAAACGGCGACGTCTATGACACCACCGCGCTGACCGAGGACAACGAGGTCACCATCGCACTGAAGTCCCTCGGCGGCCTGATGATCTCCCCGGCGGAATGCACCGTGGTCACCGAGCTGATGCCCACATGGCGCATGCTGTGGGCGCAGCGGCTTCGCTGGCAAAGAGGGGCCTTGGAAAACATCGGAGCCTATGGCGTCACCCCGCAGACCCTGCGCTATTGGGCCCAACAGTTGGGCATCGGGTACGGCGTCATCGCCTTGGCCGCATATCTCGTGCTCATAGTGGTCACGTTGCTGTCCATGGACAATTGGATTTGGTTCCCGTTCTGGATGGGGTTGGGGCTGGTCTTCATCATTGAACGTGTCGTGACCGTGTGGAAGGGCGGATGGCGCGCACGGCTGCTGGCGATGACGTTGTTCCCTGAACTGCTCTTCGACTCGTACCTCAACGTGGTCTACGTGAAGGGCGTTGTGGACATCGCCCTGGGCCGGCAGGCGGACTGGAAACATCTTGCCCATAACCGAACCAGTGAAGAGTTGGAGGTGGCCTAAGTGATTTCACTTTCTTCGAGATCTGGCTTTCCGACCGGGATCTTGCTGCCGGAGTCTGTGATGCGAACGGATCTGTTCACTATCTTGATGATGTTCGTGGCGATCAATACGCTGATCTATGTTTCCCTCGCGGTGGCCAAGATTCTACCGAAAATACACCCCACGGACTGGGTGCGGCGCCGTGGCCGGCGCTCTGAAACCCGCAGCATCGACCCTGACGCGCCCGTGTAGGGCCGCAAGCCAAAAGAGGATAGCCAGGTCGGTGCGTGGCTGCAGTGGTCCGCTCGGGCAAGTTGGCGTTTGATTTGTGGCATGCGACGAGAGTCCGGACTGCCATGTGGAAAGGGGACTCGGTTGCCTAGGGTTTTCAGTCTTAGGGCATCCGGTGACACATTTCGTCCGGCCCCGAGGCTTCTCTATGCAATGCAAGGACCCGAACCCCGACCGCGGGGGGCGAGACTGTACTGCGTCTGGCATGGGCGTTATCCAACTGTTTGCGAATAGTAATGCCAAAGCAGTTGGGCATGACAACAAAACGTAGGTAGGCTGGGGGACTGGTCCTGCCTCCCCCAAGCGCAGGGCCATGTCGGAAGTAGCTGGTTACCCCCAAGTGCCAGTTCCTTCCAAGGGAGATACACCGCAGACCCCAAGCTGTCGGTTCTCCGGGCAGGGTTTTGCTGATACGTCAGCGGGTCCCTGCCCCTTCCTTTTGCCATGTGACGCTACGCCAAGCAGCATGGTGATGAAAGCATTCCTGCGGCATTTCCCATACTCGACTTGGGGTGCCAAATACTTGTTAGTCCCGGGCCGACTACTTGCTCCGTGTACGCGAGAGGCCCCGAATCCCTGCGTCCCCGGCCCCGAGCAGCCGGTGAAGCCCTTCGAGTCCGAGGACGTCGTGGTTTGGACCCGGGTCCACGACAAAACACATTGCCTGACGGAGGGAAGTGTCTATGCGATCGTTGACCGACGCGATGCGTTGCCGGTGGCTTCCGGTTCCGGTGTGGCCGCCAGCCCGTGGTTCCCAGCCGTGGCCGCAGACAGCCTGCGTCGCAGGTGCATGGAATGCAGCACCGCAAAGATCACCGCGCCGAGGGCCGCTCCGGCGGTGTTGGCCACGACGTCCAGGAACGAGCCAAAACGGTTCGGCAGCAGTAGCTCCTGGCCGAGCTCGATGAGGAAGGACGCGGCGAGGCCCGCGGCCAGCGGGTGCCACCACTTCCTGGTCCAGGCCGCCACGATGTAGCCGAACGGCATGAAAAGCAGGATGTTCGCGCCGAACTCGATCTTGTTGTAGCCGATGAACGAGGGCATGCCATGTGCATGCAGCCACCCGATGAGACCGGTCAGGCTCCCGCTGACCGGACGATCCACCGGGGTCGGCCAAAAGGCGATCAGCACCAATGCAAGAAGATAGGCAACTGCGAGGATGGCGGCGAAACGAACATGTGGTTTGGTCATCGGACTCAGTCGGGGTGGAGGGAATCGTGGAGGTGGCACGGCCGGGAAAAACACGGCTCGGCGCCGAGCCCAGTTTACGCCACGGCAACAGCCGGCGCCCGGTCCCGCGGGGGAACCGGCCGCCGCGGGAAGACGGGTGTGCCGGGAGCTCGGATTGCGTCCATGGAGACCGCCGCGAACCCGACACCACACGCCGCCGAGGTGCGCGATGCGATCGAAGAGGACGCCTCGGCCCTCGCGGAAGCCCTCGTCAAGGCGTGGCGCGCCGCCTATGCCGGCATCATCGAAGCCGGATTCCTGGACGGGATGAACGTGGAACTCATCACCGGGCGGTGGTCCCTGACCTTGGCCGGAGGAACCGTTTCCCGCCCGATCGTGGCGGTGGTCGGCGGGGAAGTCGTGGGCTTCTGCCAGTTCGGCGTGCCGCGGGACGAGGCGGCCACCGGCGTCGGTGAACTTTATGCCCTGAACCTGCTGCCTGCCTGCTGGGGCCGCGGGCTGGGGACCCTGCTCCTGCGCGAGGCGTCCAACCGGTTGTGCGCGGCCGGATATTCCGAGGCCTACCTCTGGGTGGCCGACGGGAACCAGCGGGCCATCGACCTGTACCTGCGCCATGGCTGGCACGACGCGGGGAGGACCAAGGCAGAGCGGCGCTTCACCCCGCCGCTGTTGGAGCGCCGGTTCCGCATCGGGCCCGACTGACCAGGGCCCCGTCCCGGGTGCGCCGGGCAACGGTTACCGGAAGGGCGAATCCGGACGGCCCAGGCGGTGCCCGTCAACCAGAAGGTCGGTGCGCTCGTGGTAGAAGGCGACCAACCCTGCGATCGCAGCGGATTCGGGCAACGGCTTGGCGTAGCTCCAGGCGACGTTCCGGCCCCCACTCGCCGGGGCCCAGTAGTTGGCGGTTCCCTTGTACGGGCACATGCTCGAGGTCTCGGTGGCCACCAGCACATCCCACCTCACCTCCGCGGACCTCAGGTAGTAGCGCGGCGGAAGGAGCGTTTCGAAGAGCACGACCGGGTGCGCGGACTCGGCCAGCACCATGCCTTCGAGTTCCACGCGCACGGCCCTGCTGCTGGGAATGATGTCGATCCGGCAGAACGGGTCCCGCGGGTGGGCGTGGATGGGCTGATCCTCTTCCAACCAGTCGAACGCCCGGAAATCAAGGAGCACCATGCCCGGCAGGTCCGGATCCGCCAGCCGGAAGGCTGCCGCTTCAAGCGCGTGCCCGGGGACCTGGACGTCCAGGGCGGTGCCGTCGGAGGTGTGCAGCGCAAAGGCGTCGTCGGGCGTCAGCACCATGGCCTCGTCCGGGGCACGCATTGCCTCCGCCCGGGATTCGGCAAGGTCGGCCAGCACGTCGGTCTCCGGCACGGCGTAGATCGGCACGGTTCGCCGCGGTTCCCAGATCAGCACCGCGTGCGTGGTGTCCAGGACGGGCTGCCCGCCGAGGCTCGCACGAACCCGCTTGGAGGTCGGTTCGTACCTCAGGGTGGGCAATGCCTGGTTCAACAGGTGTGAAATTCGGGTGGCCACGGCGCCAGTATGCGCCCCGCCCGCCGCGGGGTCAACGCCGAGAAGCGTCCCGGGCCAGGGGACCGGGCGGCGCCCCGGCTCCCGGGCGGATGCCCCCGGATGAAGGGGGGTGGGTGCACAATCGCCCAACCCCTGCACAAACCGGCCGCATCTTGGTATGTTCGGGTGAACATCACGGATGCAACTCGCGGTCTTGGGGACCGCGAATGGGGGGATGGGGGGCGTCATGGTCGGTTGGGGATCCGTTGGCCGACGGGGTGCAGCAACGTGAACGGGGCCAACCACTATGCCGTGCTCGGGGTTGCCGTCACGGCGCCGCTGGCGGTGATCAGGGCCGCGCACCGCGCCCAAATGCGTGAACACCATCCCGACGCGGCCACCGGCAGCGAGGCCATGGCCAAGGCCCTGAACGAGGCGCTGCGGGTATTGCAGGATGCGAAGCTGCGTGCAGCCTACGATGCAACGCTTTCCCTGGACGGCGCGGCCGCCACCGGGAACCGCCGCGATGCCACCAAGGCGGAGGCCGCTGGATACTCCCGCAGCTCCCGGGCTGCGGCCACGACCGAAGCCGAACGCCAGGCCCGGGCGGCCCGCGTGCAGGCCCAGGCGCGTGCCGCTGCCGCCGACGCGGTGAAGCGGGAGCGGGAACGGGACGCTGCCAGGGCCCGCCGGGAAGCCGGGGCCCGGGGAAACGCCAGGTGGTTTGCCCGGCAGGATCCAACGCGCCTGGCCGGCCTCGACGTCTTTGCGCGCAGCGACATCAGGCTCTCCTCCATGCGCTGGCACATCAGTGAATACCCGCCGCTGAACATCCGGGAGGCCCCGCGCCGGCGATCGGTGCTGCCCCGGATATTTGCCTGGCTGTTGCTGGCCATCAACACCGTGTTGGCCTGTGCGCCCGCGCTGGTCGCCGCCCGGGGGAACCGCGCGCCCGCGGCAACGGCGATCCTGCTGCTGCTTCTGGTTGCCGTTCCGGCGCTTCTGGGCGGGTGGGCGCGGGCACGTGGCCGCGGGGGACCCTGGCCGGTTCTTCCCTATGTTCTGTTCCTCGCCTATGCCGGCGGCTTCCTGGTCCCGGCGCTCGCCGGCGGACCCGGTTCGAGCCCAGGGCCGCTGCTCTGGCTGGGCTCCTTTGTGCTGATGGTCGAAACCTTCCGGGCGACCGCGGCCCCGCGCCGCCGGCAGGCCGGGACGCTGTTGGACCAGAACCAGATCCGGGGGCGCGTGCTCTGGGAATTCGGCCCGGCTCCGGAAGCGGAAGCTGATCGGGCCGAAGGCGCCGCCGGGGACGGAACCGGGGGATCCCGGGTCGGGGAAATCCTCACCGGGCAGCTGCTGGGGAGATTGGACCGCCTGCCCGGAAGCCGGACGATCCACCCGCTGGCCTTCCCCGCTGACCCGCGCCGGAAGGTCGGCCATGGCGTGCTCTGCGGCAATCGCCTGGCCCTTCTCGACTCCGTGCATTGCCCGGGCGGCCAGTACTTTTGGTGGGACGGCAGGCTGGTGGGAAAACTGCCCGGCCGCGGGACGGAGGAAATCGAGAACCCGTTTCCGCTGGCCGTGGCTGGATATCGCCGGCTGTTTCCGGAGCTCCAGGTGCGCGGCTGGTCGGTGTTCCACTCCAGCGACGGAACGCAAATGCTGACCAACAACCAGGCTTCCGGAGAGCTGCCGCGTCTGGCCACGGCGGACATGGCGCTGCGCGAGGTGGGCGACTGGCTGGCCGCCGGGGAACCACACATCGTTGACCGGGACGCCTTTTCGCGCCTGGTGCTCGGCTTCGGCCGGGGCGAACTCCTTCCAGACGGGCCATCGGGCGCGACGGCAGGCGGGAAAGGGACCGGATAAAAGGGGTATCGGCCACCGGTGACTCAGCGGTGTCCCGGGCCTATCATGGGGACAACCCATGGGCACGCCACGCCGCGGGAAGCGGGGGTGCACGCCCATACGTCGCAAGGAGCCCACGATGCGCGACACCGATCAATCCATCAGCCGGTACGCCACGGGGGACGCGCGCGAGCGGCTGTTTGCGGCGCTGCGGGCCTCGGGCCTGGTACCGGAGGTCCTGCAGCCCGACGCCCTTGCCGAATCCGACCAGTTCCATTCCGGCGGCACTGCCGCCACCGGGGACGTGGCCCGGGCGGTGGGCATCGGGCTGGGCACCCGGGTGCTGGACGTGGGCAGCGGAATCGGCGGCCCCGCGCGCTTTTTTGCGCAGCTGGGCGCGGTGGTCACCGGCGTGGATGTCACCGAGGAATACGTGCGCCTGGCCCGGGAACTGAACGCCGCCTGCGCCATGGCAGGTTCGATCACCATGCTCCTGGCCCCGGCGCAGGACACCAAGCTGCCTGCGGGCTCCTTTGACGCGGCGGCCATGCTGCACGTGGGCATGAACCTGGCCGACAAGCAGGCGGTGTTCACCGAGGTGCATCGGCTGCTGCGCCCCGGGGGAGTGTTCGGGGTCTATGACCTGATGGGCACCAACACGCTTGGCTATCCGTTGCCGTGGGCCGACGCGGCGTCGGCGTCGTATGTGGAATCCGACGAGTCCTACGTCAACCACCTGCGCGCCGCGGGGTTCATCGTCACCGAGAACACGGACCGCAGCGCGGCGGTGCTCAAGCAGATGGCCGAGGAAGCGGCCGCCGAGCGCCTGTCCCCGACGCCGCTGGGCGGCCTGAACCTGCTGGGATCCGACCCCGAAGCCCGGGTTGCCAACGAGTTGGCCGCCTTTAAATCCGGTGCCCTGGCGCCCCGGCTGCTCATCGCGGTGCGCCCGGTCTAGCGCCAATTCCCCTTCCGAGGAGCCGGAGCGCCCGCACGGGCGCGGTGTTTGCCTCCGGCTGCCCCACGTAGAATGTGTCACTGGCGCTGCCTCCCTGGCGTGCGGGAGAAACCCGCGCCTGCGCGCACACGCAACACATAAGGAGCACACCGTGGCCCAACCGAAGAACCTGAAGAAACTTACCCGCACCCGCATGGATCGCACCGGCGAAAGCTACACCACCGCCCGCAAGGCGATCCTGTCCGCGACGCCGAACCGCCCGGCCAGCACCGAGGACGCCGCCGCCGCGGCCGCGGCAGCCGAAGAGGCCGAGCTGCCCGAATACCCGGCCCCGGAAAACGTCGTCCAGTACGATGCCGGGCTCTGGCACCGGGTGCTCACCCAGGCCGGGGTGACCCACCCGCTGACCGGCGAACCGCTCTCCGAGGCGCTGCTGGCCGGGCTTGCAGGCGGCATCGGCTTCATGGCGTTCACCTTCGTCTACGAGGAAGTGACCACCGCAACCGTGGTCACCCGGGCCCACCCGGAGCCCTACACCGCCAACCTGCTGGCCCGCTGCGGGGCCACGCTCAGCGAGCGCACCACCGGCAGCGCCCGCCTGGCCGCCGACTACCTGGACGCCGGGCTTGATGCCGGCCGCGCCGTGGTGGTCCGCGCCTCCGTCGCCGCCCTGCCCTGGATCGACGCCGACGCCGTCGAGGAATCCGACTCCATCGACCTGGTGGTCGTTGGCGAACACGAAGATGACCTGCTCATCGACGACGGCTCCGGCTCGCTGACCCCGATTGCGCCTGCGGACCTGGCCCTTGCCCGCGGCAAGCGCAAGAAGGACAAGCACTGGCAGGCCTGGGTCCCGGAAAGCACCGGCCCCGACGCCGCCACGCTGGCCGCCAACGTGCGCGAGGCCATCGCGCAGACCACCGGGCGCCTGCTGGGCACCAGCGAGCTGGAGGGCATCCCCGCGCACTTCGCCAAGAACTTCGGCGTCCTGGGCATGAACAACTGGGCCGAGAAGCTGCGCGACACCACCACCGCCAAGGGCTGGACGCGGATCTTCGCCGAGCCCGCCCGCCTGGAATCGGGCCTCGGCCAGATCCTCGGCTTCCTCACCGACACCCGCTTTGGCGGACTCGGCGCGCTGCGCGGCCAGTACGCCGACTTCCTCACCGAGGCCGCCACGCTGCCCGGGCTCGAGCCGCTGGGTGCCCATGCGGCCGACTACGCGCACCTGGCCCAGGACTGGATCGTCTTCACCGACCTGATCGACCCGGCCATCGATCCGCAGAAGCGCTCCGCGCACTTCGCCGAGCTGGCCGACCAGCTCGAGGTCATCGCCGCGGCCGAGGAGCGGGCGGCAACAGCGCTGGCCGACACCCTGGGCGCCCTGGGCGACTGACCGCCCGAATCGGCGTTTCGCCCCCCATGAGGCACGTCACGCAGGCGGGGAGCGGGTCCGGCGAAAGCCCGTCCCCGCCGGTGGGCTGATAGGGTGGTGCGGTGACTTACGAGATTGAAATCGGCCGCTCCAAGCGCGCAGCCCAGGCGTACTCCCTCGACGATGTGGCGATTGTTCCCGACCGCCGCACCCGCGACCCGCAGGATGTCTCGGTGGCCTGGCAGATCGACGCCTATAAATTCGAGACCCCGATCCTGGGCGCACCCATGGACTCGGTGATGTCCCCGGCCACCGCCATCGCGCTGGGCAAGCTCGGCGGCCTGGGCGTGCTGAACCTCGAGGGGCTGTGGACCCGCTACGAGGACCCGGCCAAGGTCCTCGAGGAGATCGCCGCCCTGCAGTCAGCCAACGGCGGGCACTTCGACCCGGCCATCACCGCACGGCTGCAGGAGCTTTACACCGCGCCGATCCAGCCCGAGCTGATCACCGCCCGACTGGCGGAAATCCGCGACGCAGGCGTGACGGTTGCAGGCTCGCTGACCCCGCAGCGCACCCAGGAACATTACAAGACCATGCTGGCCGCGGGCGTTGACGTCTTCGTCATCCGCGGCACCACCGTCTCGGCCGAGCACGTGTCCAAGACGCACGAGCCGCTGAACCTCAAGCAGTTCATCTACGAGCTCGACGTCCCGGTGATCGTGGGCGGCGCCGCAGGCTACACCCCGGCGCTGCACCTGATGCGCACCGGTGCCGCCGGCGTGCTGGTGGGCTTCGGCGGCGGCGCCTCGGGCACCACCCGCCGCGCGCTGGGCATCCACGCGCCGATGGCCACCGCCATCTCCAACGTTGCAGCTGCCCGCCGCGACTACCTGGACGAGTCCGGCGGACGCTATGTGCACGTGATCGCCGACGGCGGCCTGGGCACCAGCGGCGACATCGTCAAGGCCATCGCCATGGGCGCCGACGCCGTGATGCTGGGCACCGCGCTGGCCCGCGCCGAGGAAGCCCCGGGAGCCGGCTGGCACTGGGGCATGGAGGCCACGCACGAGAACAACCCGCGCGGGGACCGGGTCAAGGTCGGCACCGTGGCACCCCTGGAGCAGCTGCTCTTTGGCCCCTCGCACCACACCAACGGCACCTCGAACATCGTGGGCGCGCTGCGCCGCTCGATGGCCACCACCGGGTACTCGGACCTGAAGGAATTCCAGCGCGTCGACATCGTGCTCTCTCCCTACGAGGCCGACTAGCACCGACCGCCAACGGCGACCGGGTACGATCCGCCCTTCCTCCAAGGAAGCGGCGGAACGCACCCGGTCGTTGTGCGTAAGGGCACATCCTTGCCACCCGCCAGGCGTCCGCGCCGACACGGCCCGAAGACCCCGCCGCGTGCCGGGCGCGGGCCCGTGTACGCTACAAAACAGCGGCGCACCCCCTGGGCGCGCCGCCCTTCCCGACCGTTCGCCACCACCTTCCCCGAATCGATGCCATGACCCCCACCCAGCCGACGCCTGCAGTCGAGGACACTCCAGGGCTGACCACCGCGGCCATGGTGGTCCTTGAGTTGGCCGCACCCACCCGCGAGGAGGCGGTCGCCGTCCTGGCCGAAAGGCTCCTGGCCGCCGGCCGGATCGCCGATTTGCCCGGCTTCCTCTCCGATGTCCACCGCCACGAACACCAGCTGGCCACCGGGCTTCCCGGCGGCATCGGCCTGGCCCACGCCCGCAGCCCATTCGTCCAGGCACCCAGCATCGCGGTCGGCGTGATGGCCTACGGCCACGGCCTGGACTTCGGTGCCAAGGACGGCGCCGCGCACGTGGTGCTGCTGCTGGCCACCCCCGCATCGAGCTATTCCGGACACCTGATGATGCTCGCGGCGCTGGCCCGTTCGCTGGCCAAGGAGTCCTTCCGCGAGTCCCTGCGCCGCGCCAACGACGCCGGGGTCATTGCCGAGCTGATCAACTCGACCGTCGACTTCTCCACCGTCTGACCCGGGAACCGTCTGGGCCCGGCCCCGGAGCGCGATCTTCGCGCACCGCCCGCCGCGGGTGTAATCCGCGCCACATTGGCGCCCCAAATCACCTGGGGGACTCCCTCTGCCGGGCACGACCGTGACCCTGGCTGCGGCCGGGAATGCGCACCCTGGCCTGCCTCGCGGGGCGGCTGCGCACCGGCGCGAACGACCCGGGGCCACATTTCGTTCCATTGGCTCTTGCACACCCACTCGAAGTACGGTGGTAGTGTGCTGAAAACTGCCCTCAAACCCCGTTGGATCCTGGCCTTGGTCGGCGCCCTCGTAGTTGCCACCGGCTTCGTCCTGCTGAGCCAATGGCAGTTCAACCGGTCCCAGACCGAGGCGCCGCCGCCGGTGACCACCACCGAGCGCGTTGTTCCGCTCACCGGACACGTCAAGCCCGCCGTCGACCTGTTGGCCCGCGACGCCGACCAGATGGTCTCGGCCGCCGGCACCTTCCTGCCCGGCAAGCAGGTCCTGGTGAAGAACCGCATCGAGGATTCGCGGACCGGCTACTGGGTGGTCGCCGCGTTCAAGATTTCCGGCGCGCCCGATGGCAACATCATCCCGGTGGTGCGCGGTTGGCAGCCCGACGACGCGGCCCCGGCCCCGGCGCCCGCAGGAACGCTGGAAATCACCGGCCGGCTGCTGCCCACCGAGGCCCCGGTCTCCCAGGACGCCGGCCAGAGCGCGTACGCCTCGCTGTCGGTGGCCGAACTGATCAACGTGTGGGACGTGCCCTCCTACAGCGGCTTCGTCGTCGCATCCAGCGTGAGCGGCGCCGACGGGGCCGATGTTTCGGCCGCGGCGACAGGGCTTCTCCCTGTCCATGTCGGCCCGCAACCCCAGGAACGCCAGATCAACTGGCTCAACATCTTCTACGGCATCGAGTGGGTCGTCTTCGCCGGCTTCGCGGTCTTCCTCTGGTACCGGCTGGTGGCCGACGACTTCCGCCGCCAGCAGGAGGACATCGCCGATGCCGCAGCCCTGGCCGCAGGCCTGGACCCGGCGACCGTGTACCAACGCCAGCTCCACCACGAGAACCCGACGCCAGACTCCCCGAACCTCGAATCCCAACACAAGGACCAGTTGTGACAGAAGAAAACTCCGCCCCCAAGGTGCGCCGCTTTGCCGGCACGCCCTCCCAGATCCGCAGCGCCGCCACCTTCTACAAGGTGCTGGCCTACGCCACCGGCGTGATGCTCTTGCTGCTCTGCGCCGAAATGATCGTGAAGTACTTCTGGCACCTGGAGCTTTTCATCGGTGGCACCCTGCTCGATGGCGGTTCCAATGCCGTCGGCCTGGTCAACCGCGCCGACATCGCCGGCGGCGTCAATATCTCGCTGGCCATCCTGATCATCCACGGCTGGATGTACGTCGTCTACCTGCTGGCCGACTTCCGCCTGTGGTCCCTGATGCGCTGGCCGTTCAGCCGTTTCATCACCATCGCCCTGGGCGGCGTCGTGCCGCTGCTCTCCTTCTTCATGGAGAAGAAGGTCCACGGCGAGGTCGACCGCGAGCTGGCCTCGCACCCGCAGGCCGCCAAGCGATACTGACAACGCAATACGCCGCCAGGGGGCAGTCTTCGGATGCGCCTAGTGGGCCTACCAAGACCCCCCCGTTTTTATTTGCCCCCCACCCACGCCCGTTACG
>NZ_JBKKAP010000007.1:0-2007 GCF_046714615.1 Paeniglutamicibacter sp. | reverse complement strand
AGGGCGGTTCGTTTCCGGTTCTTGCCGGGGGCGGGCCGCCCTTTTTCGTACCCACCTGGTGGCCCGGTCGGGCATGCTTCCGTTCCGATGGTCGGTGTCGACGCGGGGAACGGACTCCTAGAACAGGGGTGGGTTGGGGCTGTTGTTGCGCCAGATCTTGTTGCGTCGGGGTTTTTGTTCGGGGTCCATGAACCTGGGCAGGATGACGCTGAAGAGCCCGTCCGTATCCCGGACGACGTCGATCAGCCCCGTGTGCCTGGCATGGTGATGGTTGGAACACATGGGTCGCCCTTGGTTCACATTGGTGGTTCCGCCGGATTCCCAGAGGTCATCATGGTCGATTTCGCATAGTTCCGGCGGCACGGTGCAGCCGGGGAAGATGCAGCCGCCGTAGAGGCCGAGGATGAGTTCGCGCATGTAGTCGGGGAAGAGGCGTTCCTCCCGGCCGAGGTCCAGGATCCGGGATTCCCCGCCCAGGACCGCGGGGATGACCCCGCCGTTGCACAGGCCCTGGCGCAGTTCCGCGGGGGTGAGTTGCTGGCCGTGGGTGGTGATGCCGTGGGTGTCTGCCAGGCCGCGGAGTTCGTCCAGGGTGGCGATGACCAGGGTCTTGGGGGAGGGCAGGCCGGTGGTCTTCCTTCCGGTGGCGGGTTTCCCGGCGGACCTGATGAGGTTCATCAGCCCTTGGAGGTGGCGTTGGGGCGGGGTGAGTCCGTCGGGTCCGTAGGCGGTGGAGTTCATGGTTCCGGGGTCGGGCATCCCGGCACCGGTGGCGCGGTTCGGGTTGCCGGTGTTGGTGGTGCCGTTGCCGGTGAAGAGGTTGTTCAGGTTGAGGCCGTTGGGGTCCAGGGACAGGTTCCTGATGGCTTCCGGGTCGTTCAGCGGCTGTCCGGTGGCGGGGTCGACGAGGAAATCCGGGAAGCCGGCAGCCGGGACGCCGCCGCCGCCGTTGTTCGACTGGTCGGTGGAACCGGTGGAACCGGTGGAACCGTTGGAGGGGATGGTGCGCCCGGTGCTGTCGCTTCCGGCGGCGGCGCCCGCGCCCGTGTTGGCGGGGGTGGCCAGGGCCCGTTGCAGGAGTCCGTCGCGGTCCCCGGCCTTGGTCCGGGGGCTGTCGGTGCTGGCGCACAGGGCCAGCAGGGCCTCGGTGTCGGCGGGGAGGGTGCGGAGCAGGAATTCGTCGAGCCCTCCGGTGGTGCCGCGGTGGAAGAGGCCTTCCCGGGTGCGCAGGATTTCCTCGGGGACGTCGGTGGCCCCCTTTTCGAGGGCCGTTTGGATGCCGGTGAGGAGCTTGGCGGTGGTGCGGGGGTCCTCGCGGCGGACGGATTCGGCGACCTGGTCCTCCAACTGCCCGGCCAGGATGGCGGGGTCGGGGTGCTGGTTGATGTGGGGTGCGAGTTTTTCGAGCCTGCGGGCGGCGGCGCCGATCTGGCCGGGGTCCGCGGCCCCGCTGGCCAGGTCCTTGGCCAGGACGGGGAACCTTGCCGGGACGGGGTGGCCGTGGAGGTCGGTGCCGGGCAGCAGGCGGTCGATGGAGCTGACGCGTTCGCGGGCCTCGAAGTAGCCGATGTGCAGGAAGCCGGTGAGGAATTCGGTGGTGTCCCTGAAGACGGGCCGTCCGGTGGGGACGGTCAGGGGGTCCTCGGGCAGGGCGGTGGTGCCGGCGAGGTAGCCGGTGGGGTCCCGGTGGAGTGCGGCGAGGGCGTCGAAGGTGGCTTCGGGCAGTTCGTGGGCCAGGGTGCGGCGGGCGGTCTCGGCGGCCAGGAGCTGGGTGTGGGCGGCGGTGCGGTGTGCGTCCTCGGCGGCCCGGGCGAAGAGGGCTGCCCTGACCGGGGAGGTGGTGTGTTTGGCGACGGCCCGGGCCAGGTCGCGGGTGATCCGCTGGGCCTCGAGCAGGGCGCGCAGTTCATCGTCCGGTGACACGGGGTGTCCCGGGGCGCCGCGGGTGCCCGCGGCCAGGGTGATGAACTGGGTGGTTTGCATGTCCACCAGCATGCGCCGAATCCG
>NZ_JBKKAP010000006.1:0-2100 GCF_046714615.1 Paeniglutamicibacter sp. | reverse complement strand
CTGGCGTGGCGCCCGCCGGGCGGGTCGTGGCTGGGGGGGGGGGACGCCGCGGGCGCCGGGGCCGGCACGGCCGCGGCCAAGGGGTGGGGGCTGGACGACGCCCTGGCCACGCTGTGGGGCGAACAGTTCGAGTCCTTCGTGCTGCTTGACATCGCGGAGCTGGCCTCGCGCACCGGCAGCGACGCGGCCGAGCTGGCGAAGGTCTACTACGTGCTCTACGAGCGCTTCGGCGTGGACTCGCTGCTCGAGCGGATCACCGCGCTGCCGCGCGACGACAGGTGGAAGGCGCTGGCCCGCGCGGCACTGCGTGACGACCTGTACTCGACGATCATCGACTTCACCCGCGACGTCGTGGCAGCCACGGACGGGTCCGAAACCGACCCGGCGGAGCGCGTGCGGCAATGGTTGGAGGCGAACGCGGCTAATCTTGATCGTGCACAGAACATGTTCGCGGAAGTGAACCGCCTGGAACGCGATGACATGGCGTCCCTGTCGGTGGCACTGCGGCTGTTGCGTTCCATCGTACGGAGGTAAACCTTGGCCATCTTCACGGACCAAATTCGAGAGTCGGCCGATTTTGGTCCGGGGGATGAGGATTGGATTCACCTCCTGGTGGGGGACTGGCAACTCATAGCGGACCTGGCGTTTGCCGACCTGGTCCTGTGGTTTCCGGTGGAGGGGACGTACAAGGCCCTGGCCCATGTGCGTCCCTCCACCTCGCACACCGTCTTCCACACCGATTTCGTGGGCGAACGGATCCGCAAGGACCTCAAGCCACTGGTCGAACAGGCCTGGCTGACCCAGGACATCGTGCGCTCCGATGCCGGAGCCCCCTCGTCGGGGGAGCACTCGATGCTCATCGAGACCGTCCCCATGGTCCGCAACGGGCGCACCCTGGCGGTGTTGTCGGTGCACTTCGACCTGGCCGGGTCGCGCATGCCCTCGCGGCTGGAGCTGACCTACAAGCAGTGCGCCGAGGACCTCTTGCGGATGTGCACCCGCGGGCTGTGGCCTGACTTCGCCACACCCACCGGGTCCCGGCGCGGTGCACCGCGCGTGGGCGACGGCTTCATCCGCCTGGATGCAGACGCCGTGGTCCAGTACGCCAGCCCGAACGCGGTCTCTGCCTACCGCCGGCTGGGGGCCGCCGCGACCCTCGAGGGCAAATCGCTCTCGGAGGCGACCATGGCGCTGGTCAAGGACCGCCGGCTCACCGACGAGGCGCTGCCCCTGGTCGTCTCGGGCAAGATGCCCTGGCGCACAGAGATCGACTCGATGGGGGTGACCCTGTCGCTGCGGTCGATCCCGCTGCGCAACGCCAAGGGGCGCTACGGCGCGCTGGTGCTGTGCCGCGACGTGAGCGAGCTACGCCGCCGCGAGAAGGAACTGGTGTCCAAGGACGCCACCATCCGCGAGATCCACCACCGGGTGAAGAACAACCTGCAGACCGTCGCGGCGCTGTTGCGTATGCAGTCGCGCCGGATGAAGTCCGAGGAGGGCCGCCAGGGCCTGGACCAGGCCATGCGCCGGGTAGCCACGATCGCCGCGGTGCACGAGACCCTCTCGCAGGGGCTGAGCGAGAACGTGGACTTCGACGAGTTGATCGACAGGCAATTCCGGATGATCGTGGAAATTGCCTCGCCGGGCCAGAAGGTCAAGACCGAGCGGACCGGGGCCTTCGGGCAGCTGCCCGCGGAGCTGGCAACCCCGCTTTCGCTGGTCATCAACGAACTGGTCACCAACGCCGTGGAGCACGGACTGGCCGAGCGCGACGGCACCGTGGTGCTGGACGCCGGACGCCGGCGCAACGCCTTGGGCGCGGACATCCTGCGGGTGGCCATCAGCGACGACGGAGTGGGCCTGCCTCCCGAACCCCGCACGGAGGGCCTGGGGCTGCAGATCGTGCGCACCCTGGTCACCAGCGAACTCAGCGGGAACATCCACTGGGAGGACCGCACCGGCCCGGGCACCCGGGTCGTCATCGAGCTGCCGGTCGCGGCCAGGCGCTGACCTGGGCAAGCCGCTGGCAAACGGAGGCGCAAGGGCATAAAAGAAGGGTGTGGGGGGGGGGGCCAAGGGAACCCCCCCCCCCGCCATGGT
>NZ_JBKKAP010000005.1:0-12288 GCF_046714615.1 Paeniglutamicibacter sp. | reverse complement strand
AACCAGACAACATCACTATTTGACCTGACCGGGCAGTTCGGTTTATGCTTGAGGCGTGCTCATTGCCGATAGCCTGGCCATTGCCGGCCGCCACCTGCCCCTGCTGGAACCCACCAGCCTCGTCGTTGCGCGCGGCGAACTCCTGCTGGTTGCGGCCGAGCCCCAGCCAACCCGCACCGCACTGTCGCTGGGCCTGAGTGCGCGCATGCGCCCGACCCGGGGAAGCGTGAGCTGGTCGGGAAACGCCGCCATGCGGACGGTCCGGCGTGTCAGCGCCCTGGTCGACTCCCCCGAAATCAACGAACCCGAGGCACACCTCAAGGTCCGCGACCTCGTGGCCGAGGACCTGGCGCTCCAGCCCGGGCCGATTTGGCGGCGCAACGGCATCGATGCCTGGATGAAGAAGCACCACATCGACGCGCTGGCCAATGAATGGCTAGACGCCATTGACCCGCTCGAACGCCTCGGCCTGCTCACGCAACTGGCACTCGAGGACCGAGGCGTCGAGCTGCTGGTCTTCGATTCCCCCGACCGCCACGGCATCCCCGAGGACGACTGGCTCCGCTTCCTGGAATCGGTGGCCACCGGGCGCCGCGCCCCGGCCGTGATGGCAGTCGTCCAACGCATCCCGGAGCACTGGGACGGCTCGAGAGCATGGGCCGGACGGGTGCAGGACAAGCTGGCCGCGGCCCCGGAACCCGAGGAAGAAACCGAGGCGGCTGCCGCGCCGCGGGAGAACAGCGAGGAATCGGAGGCTGAAAATTCCGCCGCAGTTGCCGAGCCGATCCCCGATGACGCTGCCCCCGCCGAACCCACCACTGCCTTGACTGCATCGAAGGACCTTCCATGACCACGTTGCGCCTTGCCCTCTCCGAACTCAAGCGCATGACCTCCGGGCGTCTTCCCAAGATCGCCGTCGCCGCCCTGACCCTGGTCCCGCTGCTTTATGGCGCCCTGTACCTCTACGCAAACTGGGACCCGTATTCCAACCTGCACAACGTCAAGGCAGCCATCGTGAACCTCGATGAGGGTTCCACCAAGGACGGCAAGGACCTTCTTGTCGGGGATGATGTCACCACCGAGTTGATGGAGGACGGCACCTTCGGCTGGAACCAAGTCGCCACCGAGGCCGAGGCCGAAGCCGGTGTCGCCTCCGGCGATTACTCCTTCGCCATGACCATCCCTGCCGACTTCTCCGCCAACCTCGCCTCCCCCGGAGACTTCGAGGCGGCCAAACAGGGCATCTTGAAGATCACCACCAACGATGCGAACAACTACATGGTTGGCACCTTCGCCGACAAGCTCGCCGGCCAGGTGCACAACACCGTGGCCGCTGAGGTCGGCACGCAGACCGCCGACGCGCTGCTCACCGGCTTCTCCGACATCCACACCTCGATGTCCAAGGCCGCCGACGGAGCCGGGGAACTGCACACCGGCACCGTCAAGCTTTCCGACGGGGTCACGACCCTGGCCGATGGCGTGAGAACGCTGGACGGCGGAGCCACCAAGCTTGATAAGGGTGCCGCGGACCTTTCCGACGGTGCCAACACCCTGCATGATGGCGCCTCCTCCCTGGTGACCGGCCAACAGAAGCTGGCCACCGGAGCGAACAGCCTGGCTGACGGCGCAGAAACTTTGGCCGATGGCACAAAGGAACTGAACTCCGGGCTGGCCGAGCTGAAATCCAAGACCTCCGCGCTGCCGGCCAAGACCCAACAGCTTGATGATGGTGCGCAGCAGGCCTCCAACGCCTCCATCCAGCTCGCCGATGGCGCCGCCCAGGTGGCAGCCGGCAACAAGGCCCTGGATGACAAGGTCACCCAGGCCGCGGCGACGCTCACTGCCCTGGAAAAGGATGCCGACTCGCGCATCGATTCGGCTCGGGACGCACTGGATACCCGGCTCGATCAGTTGGTCACCGACGGGATCCTCACCCCGGCGCAGGCCGACACCCTGCGCACCGAGGTCAAAAGCGCCGCCACCACCAGCGGTGTCACCGACCGGGTAGCCGACACCAAGAAGCAGTTGGCCGCCGCCCAATCCCAGATCTCCGCCCTGGCCGACGGCTCGGCCCAGGTCGCAGCCGGCGCCAAGCAGCTTTCCGGCGGGCTTTCCACCCTGGCCGACGGAACCGAAACCCTGGCAGGTGCCATGCCGACGCTGAAGACCGGCATCTCCGATGCCGCCGCGGGAGCATCCAAGCTGAACGCCGGGGCACAAACCCTCGCCGGCGGTGCCAATACCCTGGCCGACGGGGAAGACGACGCGCTGGCAGGCACCAAGAAGCTGAACACCGGGGCCGGAACCCTGGCCTCCGGAACCACCACCCTGCATGAGGGAACCGCCTCCCTGGTGCGCGGGGTGGGCGAGCTCGGTGACGGCGTGGGCAGGCTCGGTGACGGCGCCACGCAATTGCGCGACGGCTCCGGGGAACTGTCCACCAAACTGGCCGATGGCACAGGTGAGGTGCCCAACCCCGACGCCAATGACCGCGAACAGGTCTCCTCGGTCATCGGTGACCCGGTGGGCATTGAAACCACGGACCAGGCCAAGGCAACTGTCTACGGCGAGGGCCTGGCCCCGTTCTTCATGACCCTGGCCATCTGGATCGGCGCATTCATGCTGGTCCAGCTCATGCGCCCCGTCACCAAGCGCGCGCTGGCCTCCAACGCGGCAAGCTGGAAGATCGCCATCGGCGGCTGGCTTCCGTTCCTGGTCATCTCCACCATCCAGGGCACCATCCTCTACCTCGTGGTTCTCTTCGGACTCGGCCTGAACACCGCCCATCCGTGGATGACCTGGGGCCTGTTCCTGTTGGCTTCGACGGCCTTCACCGCCATCATCCAGGGCATCTGCGCGCTGGCCGGGACCCCCGGCAAGATGGTGGTGCTGGTGCTGATGGTGCTGCAGCTGGTGTCCTCCGGCGGCACCTTCCCCTGGGAAACCACCCCCGAGGCCCTGCACGTGGCGCACCGCTGGCTGCCCATGGGACACGTCGTCACCGGCCTGCGCCACCTGATGTACGGGGCCGACCTGTCGGGGCTCGGTCCCATCGTGGCGGGGCTCATCGGCTACACCGTGCTGGGCCTGGTGGCCAGCACCGCAGCGGTACGATTGCACAAGACCTGGTCCCTGAAAACCCTGCATCCGGAGCTAAGCGCATGAGCCAGACCCCCTCGACCCGCCCCAGGGTGCGCGCGACCGACTCCAAGCACCGGCTGTTCACCGCCTCCATGGATTTGATTGGCACCCGCGGGCACCAGCAGGTGAGCGTGGATGAGATCGCCAAGGCCGCGGGTGTCTCCAAGGGCACCGTCTATTACAACTTCGGGTCCAAGAACGAACTCATCGGCGAGCTGCTGAACTACGGCATTGCCATCCTTTTCGAACGGCTCGAGCCGGGCACCACGCATGCGGACCCGGAGGCGGGATTGCGGCAGATGGTTGCCGAGGCCCTGGAATTCATTGCCGAATACCCGGCATTTTCCCAACTCTGGATTTCCGAGCAATGGCAATCCGACAGCCAATGGGCAGGTGCCTTGGCGCAGATGCGCAACGACGTCATCGGAATGGTCCGCACCGCGCTCTCCCGCCTCGCCGAAGCGGCGCCGGCGGCGGCCGGGGAGCCGGTGCCCGACCTGGACGCCCTGGCCACCGCGCTGTTCGGGGCCACACTCATCCTGGGCCGAGACCGCCAAGTGTTCCACCCCGAGCGAAGCATCGAGGACTGCGTCCGCGCCGCGATGGCCTTTACCGCACCGCTGCGCTGAGACCCGGGACGTTTTTCGATCCGGCTTCCGGAGCGTCCAGGTTCCATTCGCGGTACCCGGCGCACCACTCGGACTCGGAGCACACGATGACCACGCCCCGGTAGGTTTCAAGCATCTTTTCCAGCTGCCCGCGGGCAGCGGCATCGAGGTGCCCGTCGATCTCATTCAGCAAAAGCAACGACGGGGAGCCAAGCATCGCGCGGGCCACCATGAGCCCGGCGCGTTGCGCGGCATCCAGCGGCATCCCGCCGCGGCGCAGCTGCGTGTCCTCCCCGTGCTCCAGCGACGCGGTGTCCAGCCCCAGGGAGCCGGCAAGTGCCAGCGCCTTGGCCGGATCGGCGTCGGGCCGGCGGTAGCGCAGGGCGCGCAACAGCGTGCCGCGCTCGGGCACCATCGAGGCGAAGGCGGCGCCAATGAGCCGGCGCCGCTTCTTCTCACCCACCGATCCGGGAATCACGCACGCAACCACGTAGCCCTGCTCACGGTTGGCGGCATCGTGCCCCAGGTCCCCCAGGATCGGCCCCTTGTGGGTGCGCGCGGTGGCCAGCACGGTGAACAGCTCCCCGCGCAGCTGCGCGTCGGCGCCGACCATCCGGATCCGCTCGCCGGGTTCGGCCCGCAGCTCCGGGACGGGCTTGCCGTCGATTTCCAGCCCGTGCAGCCAGACCCCCTCGATGCGCGAGGCCTGGATCTGCGCCGCGGCCCGCGGGGCCTTGTGGCGCAGGGCCGGGCCCGCAGACAGCGCGCTTTCCTCCTCCAGCAGCGGGGCAATGATCCGGGAGGCTGCCCGGTAGTTCTGCCGGTATTCCACGATGCGTCCCCACTCGCCCACCGGGGCCGCGCACAGTCCCAGCAGCGTCAGGGCCGTGGCGATGTGCCCGGCACCCAGGGCGGCATTGCGCGACACCAGCACCACCACGGCGGTGGCCAGAAGCGGCATGCCCAGCGAACACGCACGCAGCACGCCAGCCAGCCGGGCCCGCGACACCGCCGCGTCCACGACCTTGTTGCCGCTGGCCGCCACCCGGGAAAGTTCGCGGGCCACGCCGCCCGATGCGACCACGGCGGAAGACGCGGCAACGGTGTCGGCAATGCGCGCGGCCAGGTTGCCACGGTGGCGCCGCAGGATCCGTGCCCGCTCGTAGGCGGGGGCCGCCAGCAGCAGCAGGGCGACTGCCAGCACCAGCACCGGTGCACCCAGTCCCAGTGCCAGCGCCGGATGGATCATCCAGAGCCCGGCCATGGAAATGAGCACCAGCGGGACGCCCGCCAGCAGCGGGGCGATGCCCTGGGCGACCCAGTTGCGCACCGAGGACAGGTCATTGCTGGCCCGCGCCACGGTGATGCCCACCGAGGGCACCTTGGCGGCCAGCAGCGAGTGGGAGATCAGCGAGAGGCGCAGCTGGGCGACGTAGTGCTGCCCGAGCTTCTCGGCCAACACGCGTTCCAGGTAGCGGCCGTAGCCCAGCACCAGGATCAGCGCCCCAATGCCGACGGACATCGGCAGCACCGCACCACCGCTTACCAGCGCGCCGACCAGCAGGGCCACACCCACCCCGAGCGCACCGCAGGCGGTGGCCAGGGCCAGCAGCGCGGCAAAGAGCCCGCGCCGCCTCCCGGTGACCAGCTTCGGCAGTCGCGGCACCGGTGCCCGGTCCGTGGCGGCAGGCACGATGTCCAGCGCCTGTGTGGCAGGTGCCCGCTGCCCCTCCATCAGGGCGTCGAGCCCGCTCACAGCGCGTTGGCGCGCACCGGGATCAGGGCGGTGGCAACCTCGGGGCGGCACAGTGCGTAGGTGTCGATGACCGGGACCTCGAGCTTGGCAGCGGCCTCGGCGGTGGCCAGCGGGGAGGCTGTGAGCAGGCCGGAGACCGCTGCAACCGGCACCGCCGCATCCTGCAGCACGTCCAGCCCGGCGCGGGCGCCGAGTGCGTCCTGGGCGGAGAACACCACGGTGTCGACGTAGGCGGCGAAGATCGGGTCGCGCAGCAGCCTGGAGGTCTCCCCCTGGTAGAGGCCGTCGGCGATCTCGATGACCACCACGTCGGCGCCGGAGGCTGCCTGTTCGTCGATCATCGCTGCCAGCAGGTCGCGGACCTCCTCGTAGGCCAGCTTGAAGGTGGTGGGGTAGCCGAAGTCGGTGAAGTCGCAGACCGGGAACGCGCCGGCGTCGATGAACAAGTTCGGGTCGTTGCCCGCCCCGGTGCCGGTGGCCTTGCCCGCCGCCACGTTGAGCCCGGCGTTGGACAGTCCGTTGACCAGGCAACCCAGGGTGGTGGACTTGCCCGAGTTCATCGAGGTGCCCAGCACCGCGATGACCGGCGGGCGCACCGTGCCCACGGCGCGCAGGGCCGCCAGCGACGGGGTGCCGACCTGCAGCGGGGCGAAGTCGCGCAGGTTGACCACGCCGTCCTTGGTGGCCAGCAGGCCGATCGGCTCGATTGCGGTGGCCGCGTCGATCGAGGCGTGCATTTCGGTGACGTACCCGGCCAGGCCGCCGCCGGCCACCAGGTGGCAGGGCTCCAGCGAGGCGGGCACGTGGGCCAGGAACTGGTCGGGGGCATAGCGGTTGCCGTAGGCGACCATGATTTCCTGGCCCACGAACATCAGCTGGCGGCGGGAGACCGGGGATTCGAGGCGGGTGTGCTTGCCGATCTCGGCGACGCGGGCAATGACCACGTCCCCGGGCTGCGGGGTGACGTCCGCGCCGGCGATGAGGTGGAAGTCCCCGGGGTGCTTGGAGAACTCGGTGGCCACGAAGCGGGTGGTGTAGGCGGCGCGGATCTTCAGCGCGCGCTGTGCATCAAGCTTGAGGTGGCGCAGGTGGCCTTCGGACGCGGCGTGTGCTTCGAGGGTTTCGGTTTCTAGGCTGGGGCTGATGCTCATCTGCTGGGTTCCTTTTCAGGGGGCTCGGTGGCTTGCGTTGCTCCTAGTCAAAGCGGCCCAAATGAGCAAAGGGTGAACGGTCGATGAGGGCGTTCTCATAATCGCCTCACGCGTTCTCATGTTCACCGGTTCGCGGCCCGTGAACCCGGGGTTCAGGGGCCCGAAAAACTCTCATCCATTTCCTCACGTGTGTTCCGCCACGGTGTCGTTTTCCGGGCTCTCCCGCGGCGCGGGCGCCGCTTCGGGCTTCGCCGGACCGAACCTGAGCGTCCCGACGGCAACCCCCAAGACCAGCACCGCGGCCCCGGCGATTTCCAGCGCGTTGGGATACTCGTGGAGCACCAGCGCGGCGCTGCCCATCCCGATCGCGGGAATCAGCAGCGTGAAGGGCACGACCTTGGCCGTGGGGTACTTGCCCAGCAGCGTGTTCCAGATGCTGTAGCCAATCAGCGAAGCCACCAGCGCGGTGAACGCGATTCCCCACCAGGTCTCCGGCCCCATGGTGCCCAGCGCATCGCCCACGGCGGCGGGTCCGTCGAGCAGCAGCGAAAGGCCCAGCATCGGAATCGGGACCCAGAGCGCCGAGTGCACCACCAGCCCCAGCCCGGAGGCGCCGGCGGCCGAACGCGAGATGACGTTTCCTACGCCCCAGGTGAATCCGGCGGCAATGCAGATCAGCAGCGGAACCAGGACGCCTGCCAGTGCGGCGCCTTCGGGCAGCGAGGCAACCCGGCCAAAGCCCACCACCACCAGCCCGGCAATGCCCAGGATGGATCCGAGGATCTGCTTCCGTGTGGGGAATTCCCGCAGGAAGATCGCTCCGAGGCCGATGGTGAAGAACATCTGTGCCTGAAGCGCCACCGGCGCCAGTCCGGCAGGAAGCCCCAGGTGCATTGCAGTGAAGAGCAACCCGAATTGCCCGGCACTCATGGCCAGCCCGATGCCCGCGACGACCTTCCAGCCGACCTTGGGCCTGGGCACAAAGAACACCAGCGGGAAGGCGACGGCGGCAAAGCGCAAAGCCACAAACACCAGCGGCAGCGTGTCTCGCAGCCCAAGATCGATGAACAGGAAATTCAGTCCCCAAAGCAGGGCGACCAGCAGGGCAAGGAGCGTATCGCGAGGTTTCACGTTCCCACCCTGACACCCCGGGACCATGAAGCACTAGTCGCGGACGCCGGACGTCGTGGTGCCAGAGCGCGCTAGCGCGGGACCACGAAGTTGGTCACCTGCATGTCGCGACCGTCGATTTCCGCCCAGGGCTTCTCGGTCTGCAACACCGTCAGCCCAAGCGTCGGGTAGTCCATGGCCAGCTCGTAGACGGCTTCCTCATCCGAATCCACCGAGGCCAGGCGCATGGCCAGCTCCTGCAGCATCGGCTGGTGGCCGATGACCATGAGCGTGGTGACGGTTTCCGGGGTCTCGTTGATGATGGCGCACAGCGTGGTGCTCGAGGCGCCATAGATGCGTGAATCCATGTACGGCGTGGGCGCTTTTTCGCCCAGCTCGCTGATCACCCAGGCGCAGGTGGCGCGGGTCCGCTGGGCGTCGGAGAGCACGATGAAGTCGGGCACCACGTCGTTGTCGCGCAGCCAGGCGCCTGCGGCCGGCGCCTCCCTGTTTCCGCGGGCCCCCAGCGGCCGGTCGTGGTCGCTGACCCCCAGCGGGTAGTCGCTCTTGGCGTGGCGCAGCAGTACGAGTCGCTTCAGATGGTGTTCGCTCATGCCCCCAAGCTTATGCGTCGCCCGGGCTTAAGTGCTTGTGGGCCCCGCATCCACGGATGCGGGGCCCACAAGGGACAAGAATGGATCTAGATGGTGTATTCCGGGGCTGCCCAGACGACGACCTCGGGGTGCTCGTAGAAGCGGTAGCCCTGGCCGCGCACGGTGCGCACGGTGTTGGCCAGGCGCCCCAGCTTGGAGCGCAGGCGACGGATGTGCACGTCGATGGTGCGCTCGTTGGGGACCTCTTCGGCGTTGCGCCACAGGTTGGTGAGCAGCTCGTCGCGGCCCACTGTGCGGGTGCCGTTTTCCACGAGGTAGTTCAGCAGCTCGAATTCCTTGAACGTCAGGTTCAGGGTCTCGCCATCCAGGTGCACCTCGCGGCGCGACAGGTCGATGAGCACGCCGGAGGGGCGCGGCGCTGCCGGACGGGAATCGACGCGCGGGCGGCGGTTGACCGTGGGGTCACCCAGGGCCTGGCGCACCACATCGATGTTCTCGCCCTGGGCGCTGGACGGGGCCAGTGCTACGGCCGCATGGGTCTGGGCCTCGGGAGAGAGCGTGGCCAGGAAGGCGCGGACCTGCGTGGCAAGCTTGCCCAGCGAGGTTCCCTGCGCCTGGGCCACCGATTCGTCCAAACCGACGTAGAGCACAAACCCTCGGGCAGTGGTGTCGGTGGCCACCGGCTGAGGACCCGGGGTGCTGCTCGGGGCAACAACCGGGGTTGGGGCTGTCATCGGGCGAGGCTCTTGCGCCGCAGGCACGGCATGAAGCTGGCGATAGCCGGCCGGGGCATAGCCGCCTGGAGCAGTGTTGCGCTGCGCGGCGGCGGCGCGAGACTGGGCGTTGCGGATTGAGACATGGACGTATCCGGACGTTACCGACATGCTTTACCTCTAACTCGTGTGAATGCCACGGAATGGCGCGAATGCTTAGGTGCTCCGCCTACCTCGCCGGTGCGAAGCATGGGAGCGATGCGAGTGTCACTGAGCGCCGAAGGGTTCCGACACTCAGCTGGGCATTCGACAACAACACTGGCGATGAGTCATCGCCATGCCTTCGAAAAGGCTCCGAGGTGCTGTTGCTGCGCTATTCACAACCTCTAGTTTCCTCGTAATATTCGGAACCCGCAAGTAACAAACTTCGATTGCGTCCACGATGTGAGACGTGGAGCGCTTAACGTGAGCATCATCACATTGCGCAGATCTGGGATGTGAAGGCCACTGACAACGCGGTATGCCCTGTCATTTCCGAAAGTACGGGCAATGTGATCAATCGAGCGGGCCCTGGCGCCTGAACGCCCAGACATACACCCGCACCGGGCATCAGGCAACGGCCCCGCCCGGCATTTGCGGCAAGCACCACGCCCCCGCGCAACCAATGGCCTTAAGCTGGAGCCACCAGGCTTCACAGCCCGCACACAGCCGGGCCACAGGACTGGCCTACACCTCGGATGGAAAGTTAAAGACATGCCAAACTCCCGCTTTTCTCCCACGCAACTGCCCCGCCTGACCCACCCGGACGGCACCGCCATCCGCGTACTGGTCGTCGACGACGAACCCTCGCTGGCCGAACTCGTCTCCATGGGAACCCGGATGCTCGGCTGGGAAGCCACCGTGGCACACGACGGACCTTCCGCGGTGGAGGCCGCCCGCAAGGCAGCCCCGGACGTCCTGGTGCTGGACTGGATGCTTCCGGGCTTCGAAGGGCCGGAGGTGCTGCGCAAGGTCCGCACCTTCCTTCCCGAGGTCCCAGTGCTCTTCCTGACCGCCAAGGACGCCGTCGAGGACCGGATCGAGGGTCTGGGAATCGGCGCCGACGACTACGTGGCCAAGCCCTTCAGCCTCGAAGAGGTGCTGCTGCGCCTGCACAAGCTCGTGGAGCGCTCGGGCGCCACGGCGGCCGACAGTGCGGAGCTGGTTGTCGGGGACCTGGTGCTGAACTCCGACTCGCACGACGTCACCCGTGCGGGGGTTCCCATCAACCTCACTGCCACCGAATTCGACCTACTCTCCTACCTGATGGTCAACGCCCGCCGGGTGGTCTCCAAGTCCCAGATCCTCGACAACGTCTGGCACTACGACTTCGGCGGCCAGGCCAACATCGTCGAACTCTATATTTCCTACCTCCGCAAGAAGATCGAAGCCGACGGCCCGGCCATGATCCATACCGTGCGCGGGGCCGGATACATGCTCAAGCCGGCATCATGAACCAATCCGCACGCCCGCCCCTCCCCTCCGGCGCACCGGAATTGCCGACCGCTTCAGCGGCCTCGACACAGGCAGCCGACACCCCCTCCCGAGCGGCTTCCTCGCCGACGCCCGATGCCCCGGGCCAGGGGCCCGAGCGGGCTCCGCTGCATTCCAGGCTGGGGCTGCACTTTGGCCGCCTCCCCCTGCAGCGCAAGTTGCTGCTTGCCCTCATCGGCTCCCTGGCATTGATTTGCACCGTCATCGGCCTACTGCTGAATGCCGGCATGCGCCAGTCCCTGGCGACGCAGCTGCATGAACAGCTGGAGTTCGCCTCCGACCGCGCGGCAAGCTATGTGGCGCAAAACGGCCGCGAGCCCTCCTCCGGCTCTCCTTTTGCCCCCGGACAGGCCTCCGGAACGCTCAACGCCAAGATCGTCTCCGGCTACCTGTTTTCCGGGGCGGTGCTCGATTCCAAGACCGGCGAGCGCAAGGACATCACCGACGCGGACGTGCTGCCACTGACCTCCGTGGAGGTCGATGCTCCCCCTGTTGTCCACCACCTGAGCATCGGGGACTACATGCTCTCGGCCCAGCAGGACCCGGGCTCCGGCGGCATCCTGATCACCGGCCTGCCGATGGCCCCCACCGAACGGACCCTGGCCTCCCTGGGCGTCCTGACCGTGACGATTTCCCTGGCCGGGCTGATCGCCATCGGGCTGGTTGGCTCGATGATCATTCGCCGTTCGCTGGCACCCCTGCAACGGGTTTCGGCCGTGGCGTCCTCCGTGGCCAACGCCGAACTCGAATCGGGCACCGCCGCACTAGAGGCCCGCGTGCCCCCGGAGGATTCGATCCCGGGCACCGAATCCGGGGAGGTGGGCCGGGCGCTGAATGCCCTGCTGGACAACGTGGGCACCGCCTTCGCGGTGCGCGAGGCCTCGGAGGCACAGATGCGCCAATTCGTTGCCGACGCCTCCCACGAGCTGCGCACCCCGCTCTCGGCCATCCGCGGGTACACCGAGTTGATCAGCGCCACCGAGCATTTCTCCGACGACGGACAACGCTCGCTGAACCGGGTGCTGGAACAGAGCACCCGGATGAGCTCCCTGGTGGAGAACCTGCTGTTGCTGGCCCGGCTCGATGAGAAGCACCAGGTCAAGAAGGTTCCGGTCGATCTGGGGAAGCTGGCCGCCGAAATCACCGAGGACTTTGCCATTACCGCCCCGGCCCACCACTGGATCCCGAAGGTCCCCGACACCCCGCTGGTGGTCTCCGGCGATGCCTCGGCGCTGCGCCGGGTCATCACCAACCTGCTGGCCAATGCCCGCAAGCACACCTCCGAGGGCAACACCGTCACCGTGGAGATCCGGCGCGAGGCGGCCACGCAGCAGGCGGTGCTGCGGGTGGCCGACACCGGTGAGGGCATTGCCCCCGGCTTCCTGCCGCTGGTCTTCAAGCGCTTCACCCGGGCAGATGTTGCACGTTCCGGCGCGGACGGCACCACCGGGCTGGGCCTGCCCATTGCCAAGGCCATCGTGGAGTCGCACGACGGGACCATCACCGTGTCCTCCGTCCCGGGGAACACCGTCTTCGAGGTGCGCCTGCCGCTGCCGCTCGCGGTGCCGCCGAAGCCATCGACCCCGCCCAAGGCCGCCAAGGCCTGAGCCCGGGGCACGCACCCAAGGGCACAAAAAACGGCGTCCGGCCGGCAGATGAACC
>NZ_JBKKAP010000004.1:0-9640 GCF_046714615.1 Paeniglutamicibacter sp. | reverse complement strand
GCATCGGCACCCCGGCGCTGGCGACCCGCGGCTTCTCCGAGGCCGCGTTCGTGGAGGTCGCCGACATCATCGCAGAGACCCTCATCGCGGGCACCCGGGAGGGGAACGAGGCGACGCTCGCGGCCCTGAAGGACCGCGTGCATGCCCTGGCCAACGCCCACCCGCTGTACCCGAACCTCGCCCCGATTGGAGCATAAGACCATGGCCGACATCCTCCCCGAGCACCCCGAATTCCTCTGGCGCAACCCTGAGCCCAAGTCCTCCTACGACGCCGTGATCGTCGGCGGCGGCGGGCACGGCCTGGCCACCGCCTACTACCTGGCCAAGAACCACGGCATGACAAACATCGCCGTCCTGGAGCGCGGCTGGCTTGCCGGCGGCAACATGGCCCGCAACACCACCATCATCCGATCCAACTACCTGTGGGATGAATCCGCGGGAATCTACGAAAAGTCCCTCAAGCTCTGGGAGCAGCTGCCCGAGGAACTGGAATACGACTTCCTCTTCTCCCAGCGCGGCGTCATGAACCTCGCCCATACCCTGGGCGACGTGCGCGAATCGATGCGCCGGGTCGGCGCCAACCAGCTCAACGGCGTCGACGCCGAATGGATCACCCCCGAGCAGGTCAAGGAGCTGTGCCCGATCATCAACATCGGGGACGACATCCGCTACCCCGTCATGGGCGCCACCTACCAGCCACGTGCGGGCATCGCCAAGCACGACCACGTCGCCTGGGCCTTCGCCCGCAAGTGCGACGAGATGGGCGTGGACATCATCCAGAACTGCGAAGTCACCGGCTTCATCAAGGACGGCAACCGGGTCACCGGCGTCAAGACCAGCCGCGGCACCATCAATGCAGGCAAGGTAGCCCTTTGCGGCGCCGGGCACTCCTCGGTGCTGGCCGAACAGGCAGGCTTCGAGCTGCCGATCCAGTCCCACCCGCTGCAGGCACTGGTCTCCGAGCTGCACGAGCCGGTCCACCCGACGGTCGTGATGTCCAACCACGTGCACGTCTACGTCTCGCAGGCACACAAGGGCGAACTGGTCATGGGCGCGGGCATCGACAGCTACAACGGCTACGGCCAGCGCGGCGCCTTCCACGTGATCGAGGAGCAGATGGCGGCCGCGGTCGAGCTCTTCCCGATCTTCGGCCGGGCGCATGTCTTGCGCACCTGGGGCGGCATCGTGGACACCACCATGGACGCCTCCCCGATCGTCTCCAAGACCCCGATCGACCAGCTCTACGTGAACTGCGGCTGGGGAACCGGCGGATTCAAGGGCACCCCGGGCGCCGGCTACACCTTCGCCCACACCATCGCCAACGACGAGGCGCACGAACTCAACGCCGGCTTCTCCATCGAACGCTTCGAGACCGGCCACCTCATCGACGAACACGGCGCCGCAGCCGTGGCCCACTAGAAAGGGATCCACACAAAAATGATGCTCATCGAATGCCCCTGGTGTGGGCCCCGAAACGAGACCGAATACGGCTACGGCGGCGAGGCGCACGTGGCCTACCCCGCAGACCCTTCGACACTGAGTGACAACGAATGGGCCAAGTACCTGTTCTACCGGCAGAACCCCAAGGGGCTCTTCGCCGAACGCTGGGTGCACTCGAGCGGCTGCCGCCGCTGGTTCAACGCGGTGCGCGACACCGTGACCTATGAGTTCAAGGCCGTCTACAAGCCAGGCGAGCCGCAACCGATCAAGACCACCAACGCCCCGGCACAGGGAGGAACCAAGTGAGCACCACCTCTTCGCACCGACTCGGCGCGAAAGCAGCCGTCTCCGCCCGCATCGACCGCACCCGCGAGCTTTCCTTCACCGTGGACGGCAAGTCCTTCACCGGCTTTGCCGGGGACACCGTGGCCTCGGCCATGCTCGGAGCCGGAATCCGGGCGTGCGGCGACTCGCTGTACCTCAAGCGTCCACGCGGAATCGTCGCCTCCGGCGTCGAGGAATCCAACGCGCTGGTCAAGATCGGCGCCCGCTGGGCCGGGCACGTGAACGAATCGATGCTCCCGGCAACCACGGTGGAACTCACCGACGGAGTGGACGTGACCCTGCTGCAGGGCCTGGGCCAGCTGGACCCGCGCAGCGATGAGGCAATCTACGACCGCAAGCACGTGCACACCGACGTGCTCATCGTCGGCGCCGGCCCCGCCGGACTGGCGGCGGCCCGCGAGGCCGCCAAGTCCGGGGCGCGGGTCATCCTCATCGACGAACAGCCCGAGGCCGGCGGCTCGCTGCTCTCCGCCTCCACCGAAAGAATCGACGGCAAGAACGCCGCCGCATGGATCACCGAGACCCTCGAGGTCCTGGCGGGAGCCGCGGAGTTCACCTACCTCTCCCGCAGCACCGCGTTTGGCAGCTACGACGCCAACTACTTCGTTGCCGTCCAGCGCCGCACCGACCACCTGGCCGGCGAGCTGGGTGCCGGGGTCTCCCGCGAGCGCATCTGGCACATCCGTGCCAAGCAGGTGGTGCTTGCCACCGGCGCGCACGAACGCCCGCTGGTCTTTGAGAACAACGACCGACCGGGCATCATGATGGCCGCCGCCGCCCGCTCCTACCTGAACCGCTTCGGCGTACAGGTCGGCACGGACATCGTCGTCGCCACCACCAACGACTCGGCCTACGCCCTGGTCGAGGATCTCTTGGCCGCCGGCACCACCGTGGCAGCAGTGGTTGATGCCCGCATCGAACCATCGATCCGCGCCACCGAGATCTCGGCCCGCGGCGTGCGCGTCATCCCAGGCTCCGTCATCGCCGACACCGCGGCCGGAGCCGACGGCTCCCTGGCCTCTCTCACCATCAGTGGCATCGATGCAGACGGCGCGTTGGTCGGCGACACCGAGACCTTGAGCGCAGATGTCCTGGCCGTCTCCGGCGGCTGGAACCCCGTGGTGCACCTGCACTCGCAGCGCGAACGCCGGCTGGGCTGGAACGAGGCGATCTCCGCGTTTGTCCCGGCGCACCCGGTGGCCAACCAGCAGACGGCGGGGGCCATGAACGGTCGCTTCGAGCTGGCCTCCGCGCTGGCCGAGGGCGCCCGCGCCGGTGCCGACGCCGCCACCGCGGCAGGGTTCACCGCCACCGCCGCGGTGCCCAGCGCACCGGTGGAAACCCCGGGCGTTTCCCGCGCCCTGTGGCTGGTGCCCTCCCTTGCAGGCGAATCGGCGGACTACAAGAACCACTTCGTGGACTTCCAGCGCGACCAGACCGTTGCGGACGTGCTGCGCTCCACCGGCGCGGGCATGCGCTCGGTGGAGCACGTGAAGCGCTATACCTCCATTTCCACCGCGAACGACCAGGGCAAGACCTCCGGGGTCAACGCCATCGGCGTGATCGCTTCCGTCCTGGGCACCAACGACGTGGCGGGCATCGGCACCACCGCGTTCCGCGCCCCCTACACCCCGGTGGCCTTCGCGGCACTGGCGGGGCGCGAGCGCGGGGAGCTCTTCGACCCGGCCCGGCTGACCTCCATCCATCCGTGGCATGTTGCCCGCGGTGCGCTCTTCGAGGACGTCGGACAGTGGAAGCGCCCCTGGTACTACCCGCTGGCGGGCGAGGACATGGACACCGCGGTCTACCGCGAGTCCAAGGCAGTGCGCGACTCGGTGGGCTTCATGGACGCGAGCACCCTGGGCAAGATCGAGATCCGCGGCAAGGACGCCGGCGAATTCCTGAACCGCATGTACACCAACGCGTTCAAGAAGCTCAAGCCCGGACTGGCCCGCTACGGCCTGATGTGCAAGGCCGACGGCATGATCTTCGACGACGGGGTGACCCTGCGCCTGGACGAGGACCGCTTCTTCATGACCACCACCACCGGCGGCGCCGCAGGCGTGCTGGACTGGCTGGAGGAATGGCTGCAGACCGAATGGCCGGAGCTGGACGTCACGTGCACCTCGGTCACGGAGCAGGTTTCGACCGTCGCTGTCGTCGGGCCGAAGTCCCGCGCCGTGCTGGCCAAGCTGGCACCGGAGTTGGACCTGGACAACGAGTCCTTCCCGTTCATGGCCTTCAAGGAAACCACGCTGGCCTCCGGGATCGAGGCACGCGTCTGCCGCATCTCCTTCTCCGGCGAACTCGCCTACGAGATCAACGTGCCGTCCTGGTACGGCCTGAAGGTCTGGGAAGACGTGGCGGCGGCCGGGGAGGAATTCAACATCACTCCCTACGGCACCGAGACCATGCACGTGCTGCGCGCCGAGAAGGGCTTCATCATCGTCGGGCAGGACACCGACGGCACGGTGACCCCACAGGACGCCTCGATGGAATGGGTCGTCTCCAAGGTCAAGGACTTTGTGGGCAAGCGTTCCTTCGACCGTGTGGACAACCAGCGCGAGGACCGCAAGCAGCTGGTCACCGTGTTGCCGGCGGACAAGTCGTTCCGCCTGCCGGAGGGCACCCAGCTGGTGAACGCGGGAACCCCCATCACCCCGGAGATTGCACCGGTGAAGATGCAGGGCTTCGTCACCTCCAGCTACCACTCCCCGGCACTGGGACGCAGCTTCGCCATGGCGCTGATCTCCAACGGCCGTTCGCGCATCGGCGAGGAACTGCAGGCGTATGTCGATGGCAAGCTGGTCGACGTCGTAGTGGCCGAAACCGTACTTTTTGATTCCGAAGGGAGCCGTCGAGATGGCTGAGCAGGTTTTGACTGATATTTCCGTATTGCGCGCCAGTCCGTTGGCGCATCTGGTATCCGCACTCGAGCAGGGTTCGGTACAGGGAGATCGGGGCGTGAGCGTCCGCGAGATCGCCTTCACCACCCAGATCGGCCTGCGCGCCGAGCCGGGAACGCAGGCCCACGCGGCTTTGGCCGCGGCAACCGGCGTGGGCCTGCCCGCATCGGTGGGCCGGGTCGCCGGCAACGCTGACGGAACCGCGGTGCTCTGGAGCGGCCCGGACGAGTTCCTGTTGGTGGCCCCGGATGGCACCGAGCTTCTCGGTGACCTGGTGGACGCCTTGGGAGGGGCCCCGGGCCAGGTCGTAGACCTCTCGGCCAACCGGACCGTCATCGAGCTCTCGGGCCCCGGCGCCCGACTGGTGCTGGAGAAGGGCTGCCCGGCGGACCTGCACCCGCGCAGCTTCGGCGTGGGAACCGCGATCACCGCGGCGCTCGGCCCGGTGCCGGTGCTGCTGTGGAAGAGTGCCGAGGACACCTTCCGGTTGCTGCCGCGGGCGTCCTTCGCCGACTACACGGCACGCTGGCTGCTCGATGCAATGCGCGAGTTCGCTTCAGCTCCCGTCGACTAGGCGCACCACCACCACCGCACCAAGCAGTGGGCGGCCTCCCCCGAATTCCGGGGGGCCGCCCACTGGCAGGTGGCAACATGTCACAAACACTGACAACGCGCCGCCGAAATCGGTGCGGGCAGGTGCCATGCACCTAAAATGATTCAGCGGATACATAGTTATCCACCTTCTCGCGGCCAGCTGTGGCCCGCGCCCTTCACGGATTTGACGGAGTGCCGAACATGGATACCAAAACTGAAGTCGAACATGTCTTGACAGTCGCCTGCCCCGAGCGCCCGGGCATCGTCCACGCGGTGACAGGGTTCCTGCTGGCCCAGGGCCGCGACATCGTCGAGCTCAAGCATTTCGGGGACCGCCGCGCCGGGCAGTTCTTCATGCGCGTCGACGTTGCAGGGGCCGACGCCCCCGGACTGACCGAACGCATGCGCACGGAATTCGCACCCCTGGCCGACGAATACGGGATCACCTGGTCGCTTGCGCCCAAGGGCACCAAGAAGCGCGTGCTGATCATGGTCTCCAAGTTCGACCACTGCCTCAATGACCTGCTCCACCGCGCCCGCCTGGGCGAGCTGCCCATTGACGTGGTCGCCGTGGTTTCCAACCACACCGACCACCAGGGCCTGGCCGAATGGCACAACGTGCCCTTCTTCCACGTCCCCGTCACCGCTGAGACCAAGCCGGTCGCCGAGGCCAAGCTGCTCGAGCTCATTGACCAATTCGACGTGGAGCTCGTGGTGCTGGCCCGCTACATGCAGGTGCTCAGCGACGAGCTCAGCCGCAAGCTCACCGGCAAGACCATCAACATCCACCACTCCTTCCTGCCGTCCTTCAAGGGCGCCAAGCCGTACCACCAGGCCTGGGACCGCGGGGTCAAGACCGTGGGCGCCACCGCCCACTACGTGAACGCCGAACTCGACGAGGGACCGATCATCTCCCAGCAGGTCCAGGACGTCGACCACACCTACTCCCCCGCGGATCTGGTGGCGGCCGGCCGCGACACCGAATGCAAGGCGTTGTCCAACGCGGTGAAGTGGCATTGCGAGGGACGCGTGTTCCTCTACGACAACCGCACCGTGGTGCTGCGCTAACAACTGGCGCGCACAACAATCTTCACCGGTCTTCGGGCCGGCGGGATCCTTCTTGGGTTACCGCCGGCCCGAAGCCGTTTAAGGATTGGGACACGCGCGGAGGCGCGGAAGCGAATTCCGTGTGAATTGTTTCGCAGGTCGTTGACGTATACCCCTATGGGGTATACGTTGGGGGGCATGACCGAACACCAGCACCACGTGGCAACCGCGGTGGAACCAGAGACCCACGCGCATGGCGACGGACCGCATGCGCATCATTCGGAACACAATCACGCCGACATGGATCACGCCTCCCATGTAGACCACGGGCACGGAAACCACTCCGGCCACGGCGGGCATGGAAACCACGTCGCGGTCTTCAGGAACCTCTTTTGGGTCATGTTGGCCCTTTCGATCCCGGTCCTGGCTTTCAACTCCATGTTCACCATGCTCCTCGGCGCCACCTTGCCCGGGAGCGCCTGGATCCCGTGGGTCTCCCCCGTCCTTGGCACCGTGATGTACCTCTGGGGCGGGCGGCCGTTCCTGTCCGGGGCCGGGGACGAGCTCAGGGCCCGCAAGCCGGGCATGATGCTGCTCATCTCGCTGGGCATTACCGTGGCTTTCATTTCCTCCTGGGGCGCGAGCCTCGGCATCCTTGACCACTCACTGGACTTCTGGTGGGAGCTCGCCCTGCTGGTGGTCATCATGCTGCTCGGCCACTGGATCGAGATGCGCTCGCTGGCCCAGACCACCTCGGCACTGGATTCGCTGGCCGCACTGCTGCCCGACACCGCCGAACGCATTGCTGACGGCGAAATCCAACAGGTCTCCCCCGAAGCCCTGGAATTGGGCGATGTCGTGATCGTGCGTCCCGGCGGACGCGTCCCGGCAGACGGAGACATCACGGACGGCACCGCCGAAATGGACGAGTCGATGATCACCGGTGAATCCCGCACGGTGTCCCGCGGCCCCGGTGCACATGTGGTGGCGGGGACCGTCTCCACGGACACCGCCGTCCGCGTGAAGGTTACCGCGATCGGGGCGGACACCGCACTGGCGGGCATCCAGCGCCTGGTCTCGGACGCGCAGGCCTCCAGCTCGCGTGCCCAGCGCATCGCCGACACCGCCGCCGGCTGGCTGTTCTGGTTCGCCCTGGGCGCCGCCGTCATCACCGCCACTGTCTGGTCGTTGCTGGGCGATCCCGACGCCGCGGTCATCAGGACCATTACCGTACTGGTCATTGCCTGCCCGCACGCCCTGGGACTGGCCATCCCGCTGGTGGTATCCATCGCCACCGAACGCGCCGCCAAGGGCGGTGTGCTCATCAAGGACCGGCTGGCACTGGAGGGCATGCGCCAGGTCACCTCGGTGCTCTTCGACAAGACCGGAACCCTGACCGTCGGCGAACCCGTCGTCACCGAGATTGCAACGGTTCCCGGCCACTCCGAGGAGGCGGTCCTGGCCCTTGCCGCCGCCGCCGAATCCGACAGCGAGCACCCTCTGGCCAAGGCGATCATGCGGGCCGCTGCCAAACGCTCGCTGCCCCTCTCCCCCGCCACAGGCTTCCGCTCCTCGCCCGCCGAGGGCGTGAGGGCTTCCGTCGACGGGGCAACCATCGGGGTCGGCGGCCCGCACCTGCTGGCTGCCCATTCCCTTGATCCGCTGGCGGCCAGCAAAGCCTGGGAATCGCGCGGGGCGACCATCCTGCATGTGATTGCCGACGGCCGCGTTATCGGGGCACTTGCCCTGAGCGATGAGATCCGCCCCGAATCCCGCGCCGCCGTTGAAGCGCTCCACGCCCGGGGCATCGCGGTGGTCATGATCACCGGGGATGCCGAGGCAGTGGCCGAATCGGTGGGCAGGGAGCTGGGCATCGACAGGGTCTTTGCCGGGGTGCGCCCGGAGAACAAGGCCGCAAAGGTCGCCGGGCTCCAGGCCGAAGGGCAGAAGGTTGCCATGGTCGGCGACGGCGTCAACGACGCCCCGGCGCTGGCGCAGGCCGACGTCGGCATCGCCATCGGGGCAGGCACCGACGTGGCCATTGCCTCGGCCGGGGTCATCCTGGCCAGCGACGATCCGCGCTCCGTGCTCTCCATCCTGGAGCTCTCCCACGCCAGCTACCGCAAGATGAAGCAGAACCTGTGGTGGGCGGCCGGCTACAACCTGGTTTCGGTGCCGCTGGCCGCCGGGGTGCTTGCCGGGATCGGATTCGTCCTGCCAATGTCCGTCGGCGCGGTGCTGATGTCGATCTCCACCGTCGTGGTGGCACTGAACGCGCAGCTGCTTCGGCGCCTGGACCTGCGCCCCGGCGCACGCACGGAAGCGCACCACAAGTAAGGCATGCCCGGCCTGTGAAGATGGCGTCCACCCACACCGGGAGGGCGCTATCCCCCCTTCCAATAGCCCTTGACATTGACGTGGCGTCAAGATCTAGCGTTGGTCCCATGGAACGGTCGATTCAACAGGTTGCCAGGCTCGCGGGCACCACCAGCCGCACGCTGCGCCACTACGACGACATCGGTTTGCTGCCGCCCAGCCGCATCGGTCACAACGGGTACCGATACTACGACGAATCCGCGCTCATCCGCTTGCAACGGGTGCTCCTGTTGCGAGAACTGGGGCTCGGCCTCCCGCAGATCGCCGAGATCATCGCGGCCGAATCGGACGAGGCTTCGGCGTTGAAAACCCACCTGTCCCTGCTGCGGCAGGACCAGGAGCGGCTCGCACGGCAGATTTCCGCCGTCCAGCACACCATCGACTCACTGCAAGGAAGAGGGAAGCTCATGGCCGAGAACATGTTTGACGGGTTTGACCACACGGCGCACAAGGAGGAAGTGGAGCGGCGCTGGGGCAGGGAAGCCTACGCTAGTTCCGATTCCTGGTGGCGCTCACTGGGCCAGGCCGGACAGGAAGAGTGGAAGCTCCGGGCCAAGGACCTGGGCAGCGACTGGATCGCCGCAGCCCGGAACGAGGACATCGCCCCGGATTCCCGGGAGACGCAGAAGCTGGCACGTCGCCACGTCGAATGGCTGACCGGTATTCCGGGGACCCCTGCATCCGACCCGGAGGGTGACACCAAGGCCTACGTCCTGGGCCTGGCCGAGATGTATGTGTCGGACGAACGGTTCGCCGCCAACTACGGCGGAACCGAAGGTGCGTCCTTCGTTCGCGACGCCCTCAGGGTCCATGTCGGGACCATGCGCTAGACAGGCGGTGTCGCCTGCAGCTTTCGCGGCAAAAAGTTCGGGCCCGGGGCCCCCAGCGGTGCCAGCGGGGCGCGGCCCGGGGACCCGCGGGGTAGGGGAAGC
>NZ_JBKKAP010000003.1:0-46143 GCF_046714615.1 Paeniglutamicibacter sp. | reverse complement strand
GGATACGGCAACCCGTGAGCGACGAGCGTGGATTCGAGCGCGACGACGGGGCGCTTGTCGACTTTTGCCTCCGCCAGCTCAGGAGACAGGATCAAATCGAGCACGAAGCCATGCTAACGCAGCTCGTGCAGAACCAACTCAACGCAATTCGAATTCCTTACAAAACGCGACTTCCGTCGGAGTTTCTCCGTTGGAGTCTTTCGCATCGAGTGGCAAACGACGCTGACCCTCGTCGGGCCAATCGTGTTTGCACGTCTCGCGATCTGCGTCGAAGTAGAAGCAATGCCCACACGACGACCGTAGCTCGAAGCGCTTCGCTTCCTCGATCAGCTGCAGCGTCAGCGGAAACTTCATGGCGCCGCCGGCTTCGCGCTGCCCGAGCCTGCCGAGCCTGCCGAGCCTGCCGAGCCTGCGGAGCCGGGTGATGGTGGTACTTGCCCCGGTTGCGGCCGTGGCATATATTTCACGCTGCGCAAACGTTACGTACTGGCAGCCCGTGGGGGTGCCGAGGAGCGGACCGGGCGGATGTCGTAGCGGTGCTCGCCATGAGCGCTGCGGTACGCGGGCTGGGCATCTAGCGGCCGGTTGCGGCGTGCACCGTGTCAACGTTTCGGCAGGCCATTGTTTGCTCGTGGTTGGACTCCACAGGTTCGGACCGTCCCATAGTCTTGGTTCGTCTATGCCTGTCAAGCTCAGGGCAGGGCGACAGTGCGGAATCCGCAATTTCCACTGGAAGAATCTGGCGTGTTCGAAGTGCGGGCGGCGACGCGATACCTATTGCAGTATGAGTCATGGCAAAGGTACGATCCTCCGCGCATGACTCGTCCCGTCCCGATCGTCGGCCCTTGGGGATTATTCTTCGGGGATTTCCGGTAGTACTTCGGCAGGAACCAGTCGGCGCACCATTCCCATACGTTGCCTGCAACCTCGTACAATCCGTATGCATTGGGTTGGAATGACCTTACTGGTGCGGTGCCGAGGTAACCGTCTTCCACAGAATTCTCAGTGGGAAAGCTTCCTTGCCAGATATTGCAGGCGTGGTTTCCTTGTGGCTCCAGGTCGTTGCCCCATGCATAACGCAATTGGCCAAGTCCTCCCCGAGCCGCGTATTCCCATTCGGCTTCGGTGGGAAGGCGTCGCCCTGCCCACTGGCAGTAGGCAAGAGCGTCATTGTGCGAGATATGAACCGCTGGGTGATCGGGGGCTTCCTTCCAATCTGATCCGGGGCCGGTGGGATGGAGCCAGCTGGCACCGCGAATACTTAGCCACCACGGTGCACCCTCGACGGATCCGACTATTTCGCTGCGTGCCGCTGTGGCCAGGAGGTGGAACACGGCTGATGAGCCATAGACCTGGGCCTCGCTCCTGTAACCCGTATCGTTTACGAACGCAGCGAACATGTTGTTGGTTACCGTGGTTGCATCAATCCGGAAGCCTTCCAAAGACACCTCATGTACAGGGGTCTCTCCATCAGCCTCATACCCCTCGTTGAATGCGTCGCCCATCTGGAAGTGCCCTCCAGGTACTTGAACATCAACATGGTGCGCCTTCGCCCGGTTCGCCGTCACGGATGGCTCGCGGCGGTCGATATCGTTGGTTTGATGTTCCATGCGTGCCGGGGAACAGCAGCATGGGGGAGACGAGTCAGTGCCGGCTGCCATGTATATGAATGTCCTTGCGTTCTGGTTTTCCGTTGCTGTGTTCGTCTGGCATGACCGAAGTTCAGATTCTTGTTGGATGGTAGCCCAGCACTGGCACCGCACCAGTGTGAGATGCCAGTGCTGGGCATCGCCAGCGGGAAAATATCATCGTTCTTGTCGAGGGTACATGGCAAGCCCGGGTTGCATCCTGACTCAATATTTCCGGGTCTGCACCGATCCTAATCAAAGACCACGGCGACACGTTCCTCAAGTTCGGCAAAGAGCTCGGGGTTCAGATCGGTTTTCGCTCCCGGTATGTACGTGACAGGACCGAGGGACCCGGTGAAAGGGAAACTCCTGTGTCGTTCAGAGAGGTCCCAATCCACCGGGCCGCATCGATCGGCCCCGACACTAATGCCGGTGAACGGCGCCATTCCGACCATCATGGGAACCACATCAATGAGGACCTTGTTCATGCCATCCCGGTCCGTTAGCGAAATCTGCCACTGCGCATCCGGAAGCGAAAGGAAATGCACCGTCAAGTGGTGATGTCCGGTGTCCAGCGCGTGCCGCCCCCGCAGGACGGTGCCGTAGGCATTGTAGGACAGGTGGAGTTCGTGGTCCTTCACGTAGAGCAGATATCCGCCGCCTTGGTCGCCATGGGAGACCAATACACCGGCGTCGCGGTCGGTGAACTCAAAATCCAGCTCTATGTCGAAGGAACGGAGTTTGGTCAGCTTCAAAGACCTGAACCGTTCCAGGACGCCCGAGGAACGGTAAAGGGTCAGCGGGTTTTCGAGTTCCAGTTCGGATGCCGGGCGAACCCGCAGCAGTGTGCCGTCGTCGTTGAGCGGGAATACGGTGTTGCGCCAGGCCTCGGAGTCCCACCGTGCAGCGAGCTCGCGAACGATCCCGGGGTGTTCAGCGGCCAGATCATGAATCTCCGTGGGATCTGTGAGCACGTTGTATAGCTGCCAGGCGTCGGGATCCCAGCTTGGGCCGAGACGATCGGGGGAGAGCAGCTTCCATTGGTGGGTGCACAGGGCTCGACGGCCCTGAAGCTCAAAATATTGGGTATGGTCCTCGGGTTCGCCGCCAACAAGGGTCTGGACCCGAGAGACTCCATCGAGTTCCAGGGCCATTTCGCCCTGGACGTGTGTCATCGGCGGAACCCCTGCAAGCTCGAGTAACGTTGGCATGACATCGGCGCTGAACATGAAGGCGTTGCGTATGCCGTGAAGTCCTTGACCTTTCCCGGCTGGCCACGACAGCACCAAGGGAACCCGCACGCCTCCGGCCATGGTGTGCGTTTTGTACTTGCGGAAAGGGGTGTTGGATACTGCGGCCCAACCGCGTGGGTAATGAGAATAGACCTGCGGTCCGCCGATAAGATCGATCGGCCGCGGGACGTCGCGTTCCCAACTTCCGGGCAAGCCCGGCATCGATGCGAATTGGCTGAAGTAGCTCCGGGTTCCTTCGGAACCACCCTCGGCGGTGCCGCCGTTATCGGAAGTGAAAACGAAAATCGTGTTGTCGTACTCGCCGATCAACTTGAGGTGTTGGACCAAACGCCCGACGTTCTGGTCCACGTTGTCGAGCGTTGCGGCATAGACCTCCATATGGCGGGCGAAGCGGATTTTCTGCTCGGCAGTGAGGTCCTTCCACGGCTCGACGCCATCCAATGCGCTTTCATCCCTGGCCGGCAGTGAAGTGTTTCCGGCAAAGAGTCCCTTGTCCAGTTGTCGTTTGAAGCGCTGTTCACGCAGGACATCCCAGCCCTCGTCGTAGATGCCTCGATATTTTTCGATGTCTCGGTCCTTGGCTTGGAGGGGGCCGTGGACGGCTTGCTGGGCGAAATACATGAAGAAGGGGCGCCGCGCGCCGGAACCCGCCTGGTGCGATGAAATCATGCCCATAGCTTCGTCAGTCAACGCATCGGTAAGGTAGAAATCTTCGGGGTATTCCTCGGTGTGAACTGCGGAGTTGTCCCGGACCAAACGGTGCGGATGGAACAGGGATGTGAAGCCATCCATGCAGCCAAAATACTTGTCAAAGCCCCGTTGCAAGGGCCACGAGGACTTGTCCCCGCCGTCGGACAGATTGGTTTCCAATGTCAGGTGCCATTTGCCCAAGGCAAATGTCGAATATCCCGCGTTGCGCAGGGTCGCGGCGAGTGTGGGGGCCCGGGCGGGAAGTTCCATGGCATAGTTCGGGAACCCGGGGTCGGCATGCGGAACATAGGCAAATCCTGCCCGGTGTGGGTTGACCCCGGTCAGGAGCGACGCCCTGGCCGGAGCACACATCGGGGGAGTGTGATAGTTGGTTTCCAGTACTCCGGCTGATGCGATGGCGTCGAGGTTAGGAGTGTCGATCTCGCTGCCGTAGGCGCCGATGTCGCTGAAACCCATGTCATCCATCACCATCAGGATTACATTAGGGGCGCCCCCTCCTGCGCGGGGTTGAGCGCTCCAGGAAGGCCGGGAGTTCGACGCCTTCCGATCGATGCGGCCGTCGAAATTCTCGTAGCCGCGTGCCTGTGCGGGGATTCCCGGCGCGGGTTCCATCATCTTCCTCGTTCCTGTAAGACGGAGTGTGACGTTTAAGTGCCTTTAGACCGATATGCCCACAAGTGCGCGATCGATGGGAAATGGGGCCAGAGGTTTCGATCCCGATCCGTTTCCGGCGCCTTTTCCATGGGGCACGTTAGCGGCCTCGGTGTTGTGGCCGTTCTAGATCTCTGACGTCGCCCGCAAGAAGCGTTGGGTACGCTCATGACGAGGATTCTCCAGGACTTCGCGGGGGGTTCCTCTTTCGACGATGAGCCCACCATCCATGAAGACAAGCTCATCACCGACGTCCTTTGCGAACTCCATTTCATGTGTCACCACGATCATTGTCATCCCAGTGGAGGCAAGACCCCTCATCACGTCGAGAACCTCACCAACCAGTTCGGGGTCCAGCGCGGAGGTAGGCTCGTCGAAAAGCATGAGCTTCGGTTCCATGGCCAGTGCCCGTGCTATTGCCACACGCTGCTGCTGGCCTCCGGAGAGCTGGGCAGGATATTTGCGTTCATGCCCGGTCAGTCCGACGCGTTCCAGCGCGGCTTGTGCTCGTTCCCGCACTTCGGCCTTTGGGCGCTTGAGGACCCGCAAAGGAGCTTCCATGACGTTTTCAAGGGCCGACATGTGCGCAAAGAGATTGAACCTTTGGAAGACCATGCCAATGTCCCGCCGCTGGCGCGCCTGTTCTGCCTCAGTGAGGTGGTGCAGCCGGCCGTTCTTTTCCTTGTAGCCGACAAGTTCACCTCCGACACGGATTCGTCCCGCATCGATGGTTTCCAGGCGGTTCATGCAGCGCAGGAAGGTGGATTTGCCCGACCCGGAAGGGCCAAGAAAACACATGACTTGGCCATTACCTACCTCTAAGTCGATGCCTTTGAGGACTTCATGCGCACCAAAAGACTTGCGGACACCTTGTGCCAGGACCATGGGGGTGTTCATTGTTGTTGCTTCTTTCATCGGGTGTATCCACGTGCGGCACGGCGTTCAAGGAAGCCTTGTCCGATGCTGAGGACGGAAACTATGACCAGGTACCAGAACGAGGCGACGAAGAACATCTCGACAGTTCGGTAGTTGACCGCGGCGATGTCATTGATGGCGGTCATGATCTCGCCGCCTGCGATGACCGAAACCAAGGAACTGGACTTGAGCAAAAGAATGAGCTGATTGCCTGTCGGAGGGATGATCATCCGCAGTGCCTGGGGCAGGACGATGCGCCACATGGCAATGCTCGAGCGCATGCCCAAAGCAGCCGCGGCTTCCTTTTGCCCCTCATCGATCCCGAGGATTCCGCCCCGCACGATTTCTGCCATGTAGGCGCCTTCGTGGATGGATAATGCCAAGGCAGCGGCAACGAAAGTGGTCATGACGGCATTGGTTTCCACTTCGAAGAACATGATCCCGGTAAACGGTATCCCGATGCCCAACGTTTCAAATAGCAGTGCAAAGTTTCCGAAGATCAAGATGAGCACCAGCAGAGGAACACCTCGGAAGAACCAGACGTATCCCGAGGCCAGCCCACTGAGGACCTTGTTGTGCGAAAGCTTGGCAATAGCAAGGAGCACGCCGATGATGGTGCCAGCTACGATGCTCACCGCAGTGAGCTGGAACGTGACGAGAAGCCCCTTGAGGATGGATCCGGCGAATAGGTTCGAAGCGACTACGGAGTAGTCAAGGTTTTCGTTGCGCGCCATGGCGAGCAGGAAAGCCGCAAGCAGGACGGTGGCGGCGGCGGCCATGATCCACTGGCCGTAGTGCTTGACCGGAACGGCATCGATGCGCAGATCGTCTGCCTTTCGGTGCACGGTTGGCGAAGTAATTACCACGGCTACTTGCTCTCTGTCCGCACGACGTCGTCGAGAACGCCGCTTGTAGCTGGATTCAGCACGATTTGCTCGGCGGTGAACGTTTCGTTTTCGGCGCCGTACTTTGCGAGGATTTCTTTGTATCGGCCGCTATCGATGACTACCTTGAACGCGGCCTGCAGCGCAGCCGCAAGGTCGGTGTCGCCCTTGGCCAAAGCGATGGCTTGCGCGCCACCAAGGTATTCGATGGGGGCAACGGTGAAGACCGAACCGTTTTCCACGGTATCGGCGACGTAGCGAACCGGCACCGTGATCCCTGCGAACGCATCTACGCGGCCTGAACGCAGCTGGGTCTGTGCCGTGGCTGGGTCGTCGAACAGCGAGATTTCCGGACGGCCGTGAGCCGCCTTTTCGCAATCTTCGGCGATGGAATCAAGAAGTATTTGCGATGTCCCGCCACGCACGGTTGAAAGATGCAGGGAACACAGTGCTTCGGTATTTTCCACTGGCGCCGCGTCCGCTAGCGTCATGAAACTTTGGGAGTTCTTCATGTAGGAGATCATCTCCAGGGTGGTTTCGCGCTCTTCGGTCGCCTGCATCAGGGTCCAGATCCCGTCGATTCGCTTGGCGGTCAATGCCGGGACCAGCCCGGGGAAGGCCATTGCCTCAAATTGGACGTCGACACCCAACACGGCACCCACCTCAGTACCAAGCTCCGGCAACATGCCACCCATCGTGTCGCCGGTTTTCATGGTGAAGGGGGCGTTGTTGGCCGTGCTGCCAAAGACCAGCTTCCCGTCATTGCGGATGTCCTCGGGCAGTAGATTCCGTGCTGATTCGTTGACCGCGCTCTGGGCGGTGGATCCATTCGTTGCCTGTGGGGCTCCCTCCGCCGTGGTGCTGCATGCGGTGAGCGCAATCAGGGCTGCAGTCAGGACCATTGCTCTGGAAAGTTTGCGAGTGCTCATGGTGGGGGTATCTCTTTCGTTGGCGATCGACGCCGTGTCGGCGGAACGATTAGTTCATCTAATGAACTATTTGTGATCTAAGTCTTACGTGATTATTCGATTGTGCCCTACATCACGCAACGTATCAAGCGCAATTCACTACATTTCGTTGACTTTTCCCGATGTTTCTATCGTTTCAAAACAGTCCATTAAATGAACTTTTTGGGCTTGGCTCATGGAAAGTGTGTATCAAGGGTTCCTGAGCTTCCGATCGACCCCTGCCTCAAGCAGGCCTCATTTTGGGCGGCGGGATATGCGCAGGGGAGAGTGATCCCACTGGCGGACCACCATGCAACGTGGCAGGGGTTCTGGGGCAGCATCGTTCGCGGTATCCGTGGCCAGGCTCGAACCTGCCCATTTCCCGGACCATGGCGCGGCTGGCTAAAAGCTGTTTCCTTGGCACATGCGAGTGCCAATCGCCTACCTCCTGTGTCGTACGATTCGACATATGGCGGGCGGCGGGGCCGGCACCGTTTAGGTATCGACCCCGCCGTGGCAGGATTTCAGGCCAAGACCATACTTGGAGAACGACTAGCGTTGGATGCCGATCCAGTGGTCGGTGGTGAATTCGCTGATGGCCCAGTCACCGTTGAAGCGGCCGAGGCCGGAGTTTCGTTCGCCGCCGAAGGGGATATGGGCTTCGTCGTTGATGGGCATGTCGTTGATGTGTGTCATGCCTGCCCTGATCTCCAGCCCGAAGCGGACGCCGCGGTCCACGTCGGTGGTGAACACCGAGCTGCTGAGCCCGAAGCGCGTGTCGTTGGCCAGCTCGAGGGCGTGGGCTTCATCCTGGGCGCGGAGGATTCCGACCAAGGGGCCAAAGATCTCTTCGCGGGCGATCTCCATGTCGGGTGTGACATCGGCGAAGGCGAACGGCGAGACAACCCGCCCGGTGATGGTGCCTTCGAGGGCCATGCGTGCACCCTCGGCCTTGGCCTGGTCGATTTTTCCGGCAATGCTGGCCAGTTGACTGTCGTTGATAATCGGTCCGACCACGGTTTCCGGCAGGGAAGGATCCCCGACGGGCAGTTGGGCCGCGGCGGCGGCGAAGCGTTCCACGAATTCGTCATAAACCGGGGCCTCGACGATGATTCGGTTCACCGCCATGCAGATCTGGCCCTGGTGCAGGTAGGAGCCGAGCACCGCCGACTTCACGGCCAGGTCCAGGTCCGCATCAGCCAGGACGACGAGGGGGCTGTTGCCTCCCAGTTCCAGGGCCACGTGCTTGAGGTGTTGGCCGCCGGTGGCGATGCGTCCGACGTTTTGACCCACCGGGGTGGAGCCGGTGAAGGAGATCAGTGCGGGGACGCGGTGGGCGACGAAGTGGTCCCCGATTTCCGATCCGGCGCCGACAACGACGTTGAGCACGCCGGCCGGTAGCCCAGCTTCCTCGAAGATGCGGGCCAGGAGCAGTGCGCCGGTGACGGGGGTGTCACTGGCCGGCTTGATCACCACCGCATTGCCTAGGGCGAGGGCCGGGGCGACCGAACGCTGGGAGAGGTGCAGCGGGAAGTTCCATGGGCTGATGACCCCGACGACGCCGAGAGGGCGGCGATAGATGCGGTTTTCCTTGCCGGGGTTGTTGGATTCGGCGATGCGGCCGTGGACACGGCCCGGGAAGGATGCTGCCTCCAGGGTGATACCCGCGGCCGCGGAGACCTCGATGTTGGCCTTGATCACGGTGGAGCCGGATTCCTTGACCAGCCAAGCGACAAGTTCCTCGCGGTGTTCCTCCAGCAGTGCTGCTGCACGGAACATGACCTGGGCCCGGACCGCAGGGATTTGGGCGGCCCATGACTTCTGGGCTGATTCGGCAGCGGCGTAGGCCTTGTCGAGATCCGTGGTCGATCCCTGGCGCAGGGTGGCCAAGACTGAATCGTCGTAGGGGTTGGTGACAGTGAGGGTCTTTTCGGATTGGCCCTGAAGCCAGTGGCCGCCGATGAACTGGGCGGCGACGTCAATGTCGCCGAAATCCGGTGCCAGGCGGTGCCCGGTGGTGGTGGTGATGGTGGTGGTCATTGCCGTGCTCCTGTGAAAGAAGGAAAGGGATTAGAAGGTGACGATGGGCTTGATGGTTTCGCCGCTGGCAGAGGCGTCGAAGGCTTCGTTGATCTGCGCGAAGGCGAAGAACTTGGTGAGCTTGTCGAACGGGAACCGGCCCTGGCGCCAGAGGGTAATGAGCTTGGGGATGAAGACCTGAGGCACCGAGTCGCCCTCGATTATGGTGCGGAAATGCCAGCCCTTGGTCAGCGAGGCACCTATTTCGAAGGAGACCTCGGTGCCTGGGGCCGGAGCCCCGACCAGTGCAACGGTCCCGCCGATGGCCAAGACGTCTGCGCCCTGGCGCAGGACGGCAGGGATGCCTGTGGTGTCCAAGGCGAAGTCGACGCCGCGGCCGCCTGTGATGCGCGTGATCTCCTGGGCGACGTCCTGTAAGCGGCTGTTAATCACGTGGGTGGCACCCAGGGTGGCGGCCAGCTCCAGGCGGGAGTCGACGATGTCAACTGCCACGATGGTGGTGGCTCCCGCAACCACTGCCGCCATGAGGGCCGCACAGCCGACTGCCCCGGTTCCGAAGACGATGAAGCTTGATCCGGCGGGTACCTTCAGGGAATTGAGCACAGCTCCGGCACCGGTCTGGATGCCGCAGCCCAACGGGCCAAGCAACTCCAGCGGCAAATCCGCATCGACCTTGACGACACTGCGTTCAACCGCGTTGACGTGGCTGGCAAAGGAGGACTGCCCGAAGAAGTGCGAGGAGACCTTTTTTCCGCCTTCAGTGAATGCGGTACTGCCATCGGCGCGGCTACCGCCGAAATTGCGGTTGAAAAGGTCGGTGCAGTAAGACAAACGCCCGGTCAGGCACGATTCGCAGGTGCCACAGCTATTGGCCGAGAGCACCACGGCGTCCCCGGGTGCCACCGTGGTGACGGCCGAGCCGACGGCCTCGACAATGCCCGCTCCCTCGTGTCCGAGGACAGCGGGAAGCGGTGTCGGGTATACCTGGTCGCGGACAATCGCGTCGGTGTGGCAGACGCCTGTGGCCACCAGCCGGACCCTGACTTCGTCGGCCCGCAGGTCGTCGAGCTCAAGGGTGGTGATTTCGAAGGGCTTTGACTCGCCTCGGACAATTGCTGCGGTAACTTCCATGATTCTTCCTTTGGCTGGTGGTGGATGGTGGGGCGTGCGGTGAAAGTCAGACTCCGGCGAGTTCGCCGGAGCGCGCGGTGGACAGGTATCCCCCGGGCTTGAATGTTCCGTTGGCGTCGCGGAACGCGAACCCGAAGTCGGGCCAAATCAGGGTCAGCCTGCCGCTGCGCTCGTCGACGTACCAGCTCTTGCAGCCGCCGTCGATCCAAACGGTTCCCTGGGCTGCCGCCTGGATCTGCTCGACGTAGGCTTCCTCGGCCCGACTGCTGGGCTCCAGGATCTCGATGTCCAAGGCATCGGCGTGGTCGATCGCCCCGAGGACGTAGTTCACCTGGGATTCGATGATGTACACGATCGAGTTGTGACCCAGGGAAGTGTTGGGTCCGTTCAGGACAAACATGTTGGGGAATCCGCTGACCGTCACGGAATCGTGTGCCTGCATGCCCGACTTCCAGTGCTCAGACAGGTTCAGTCCGTCGCGTCCGTGCACGAGTGCGGCAAAAGGCGGCTCAGTGGCCTCGAAACCGGTGGCGAAGACCAGTACATCGAGTTCGTAGCCGGCGCCGGAGGCTGCCACCACGCGACTGCCCTCGATGCGATCGAGCGCCGATGCCTCGACCGTGGTGGTTTCGGCCTGCAGGGCCGGGTAATAGGTGTTGGAAATCAACAGGCGCTTGCAACCCGGCTCGTAGTCGGGGGTAAGGACTTCCCGCAATTCCGGGTCGGTGATTTGTGCCGCCAGATGGCCAAGCGCCATGCTCCGGGCTGCTTCCAGGTATTGGGGTACGCCGCGCCGCTGCGCATAGTTGTTCTCTCCGGTCCAGAAGAGGTCTGAGCGCAGCGCCGATATGGCCGATGGGTCGCGGCGGAACAGCCGCTTTTCCCCCTCGGTGTAAGATCGTTCCACGCGTGGAATCACATAAGCCGGGGTGCGTTGGAAGACGACCAGTTCGGCTGACGTCCTGGCCAGTTCCGGGATGACTTGGATAGCCGATGCGCCGGTGCCGACCACCCCGATGCGCTTGCCCTCCAATGACGTGGAATGGTCCCAGCGGGCCGAGTGGAACTTGTCTCCGGTGAAGGTTTCAATTCCCGGGACGGAGGGAAAGCGCTCGTCGGCTAGGTGCCCGGTGCCGGTGATCAGGAACTGTGCGGTGAACAGCCCCAACGGAGTGCTGACCCTCCAGCGGCGGGAGGACTCGTCCCAGCTGGCGTCCTGCATATCGGCACCGAAATGGATATGCCCCAGCAGTCCCTCGTCCTTGGCGCAGGCGCGCAGGTAGGCCTGGATTTCCGGGCCGGGGGAGTAGACCCGCGACCAGTCGGGATTGGGACGGAAGGAGAAGGAATAGAGGTGCGAGGGGACGTCGCAGGCAGCACCGGGGTAGTCGTTGTCGCGCCAGGTACCGCCGACGTCGTTGGCTCGTTCGAGAATTGCGAAGTCGTCGTCGCCGCGTCGCTTGAGTTGGATGGCCATCCCCAGCCCGGCGAAGCCGCTGCCGATGATGAGGGACTTGACGTCCCGGGTCATTGTGGTGGTGTTCGTGGTCATTGCGTGTTGTACCAATCTGGGGATATTCGGGCCCGCCCTATGCGGTTGCCCGGGTGCGAGGCTAGGGGCGGGGAGTTGCGATGACGGTGCCTGCCGGGTGTTCTTCCGGTGCGTCCATGAAGCGCTGGATGTGGTGGCACAGTTCGCTGGGGCGTTCGAAAACGACAGCGTGGCCGGTGGGGATTTCGGCGAACCGGGAGTCCTCGATGGCTCCGAAGAGCGCCTTCTGGTGCCGGACGGGAACCATTTGGTCGTGCGTGCATCCGATCACCAGCGTGGGTGCCTTGATGCGGTGCGCGTCGGCCACGATGTCGATGCGCCGGTTCAAGTCCATCTGGCTGTCGCCGAAGCCGTCGAAGGACATCAGGTCCATGCCCGCCTGGATCTCTCCCATGGTCTTTTCCGCGAGGAACGGGCCGCCGAAGGCGCAGAATGTCGAGTAGGCCCGAATGGCCTGGCTGCCGCTGCGGCGCAGGTCGAGCCAGACGTCGTTGCGCAGCTGCTGCTGCAGGTCGGTCTTCATCCATCCGGCGACAAGGACAAGGCGCTTCACCAGCTCGGGATGCCGCGCTGCCAGGGATGCGGTGACGACGGCACCGAGCGAGTAGCCCAGGAGGACCACCTTCCGGCCCGGAAGGATGCCGGCGATGGCCCCGGCGACCTGGGCCACGAGGTCCTCCAGCTCGAGGTTCCCGCGGTGTGCAGGGTAGGCCATGTCGATGGAGACGACTCGCTGCTTTGAGGAGAGGATGGGGAAAAGGAAGCCGAAGTGGCTGGTGGTGGAGCCACCGGTGCCATGGAGCAGGACAAGCACATCGTCGTGGCCCCGGGAATCCTGTGAGTCGTGGTAGGTGATTTGGGTGCCGTCGATGGACAGTATCGATGGTTCTAGGGTGGCAGTGTTCGACATGCTCGTTCCTTTATCTATAGCGCGTTGGACGCGGTGGATCGGGTTGGCCAGGGAGGAGGCGCGGGATGCGCGGTGGCTTCATCGCGCCGCCTCCCTGGTGCGGGGGTTGACCTAGCGCACGTCGCGGAGGTCGATTCCCTTGGTTTCCTTCCAACGCCAAACGACGAAGGCCGAGCCGAGGCAAACCGCAATCATGTAGACGTTGAAGGCCCAGCCGAGATCCACGGAATTGAAGTAGGTGTTCAGGTACGGGGCAGTGCCGCCGAAGAGGGCTACGGCGAGCGGCATTGCCGTTCCCATGATCAAGGTGCGGTAAGCGGTGGGGACCTGTTCGGCCATCATGGCCGGTTGCGTGCCGGCGATGCAGGCGCTGATGCCCATCATCACGGACTGGGCCACGAACAGGGTCCACGCCGAGTCGTTGATCATCGCGAACATCGGAAAGGTAAGCGCGGCGGTGGCCACGTTGTAGAAAATCACCGGTGGGCGGCGGCCGATCTTGTCGGAGACCCAGCCCATGATCGGGGTCAGCGCGATGTTGATGAGCATTGCCCCGAGTGTGGCCCCGAAAGCCGCGGCGGGATCCATACCGTGCTGGGAGATGGCGAACACCGCGGCGTACGAGGACCAGATGTAGTACGGCAGGGTGGTGCCAGCCATGTAAAAGAAGATTTGCACCGAGCGCGAGAAGATCTTGCCGCGCGACCAGTTGGGGAGCGCCGCCGTCTTTTCCTGCAAAGTGGTTCCGGTAGCCTCGACGTGTTCGGTGTGGACCTCGGATTCCATCATGTTCCGGCGGAGCCACAGCACGGCCAGGGCCAGGAGCGCGCCGAAGAAGAACGGGATGCGCCAGCCCCAGGAGGCCATGTCCACGGGTTCGAGCTGTTGGGCCAGAAGACGGCCGAACAGGGTCGCCAGCAAGGTGCCGCCGCTCATCGCTACACCGATGGTCGAGCCGAAGAGGGCACGCTTGTTCTTGGGTGCAATTTCGGGCAGATACACGTTGGAGGCAGTTGACTCGCCACCGTGGGCGAAGCCCTGGATGAGGCGGGCCAGAACCAGCAGGACAGAGGCGAACCCGCCGATGGTTTCGTAGCTAGGGATCAGCGCGATCATCAGGGAACCGCCGGCCATCGTGAGCATGGTGACCATCAGGACCCACTTGCGGCCTTTCTTGTCGGCCAGACGTCCAAAGAACCATCCACCCAGCGGCCGCATGACGAATCCGACGGCAAAGACGGCCAGGGTGCCAAGCAACGCGGAAACCGGGTCCGCCTTGTCGAACAGTGCGCCGGAAATATAGGTGGCGAATACCGCATATACCGCCCAGTCGAACCACTCGAGCAGGTTTCCTACACCCGTCGCAATCAGGGAGCGGCGCTGGTCGGGCCGGGTGGTGGCTGCTTGGTTCTCCGGGATTCGGGTCTGCTCGTAATTCAAATTCGTCATTAAGTCCGTCCTTGCGGGTTTCAACTTGAAGGGTTTTCGAGGATGGAGATTAATAGGTGGCGCGTCCGCCGGAAAGGTCAAAGACTGCCCCGGTGGAGAAGCTGACGGCGGGGCTAGTGAGAAAGGCAATCATCTCCGCCACTTCTTCCGGTTCGCCAACTCTCCCCATGGGAATGCGTCCGAGCAGCTTTTCCTTGACCTCGTCGTTGAACCACGCTTGTTGGAGCATGCCTGAACCGATCAGCGCCGGGGCGATCGCGTTGACGATGACGCCCTGGGCTGCCAGTTCCTTGCCCAGGACCTTGGTCATCGCGATGACCCCGGCCTTGGCCGCCGAGTAGCCGCCGGAGAGCGCATGGCCCTCCATCCCCGCGGCCGAGGCGACATTGAGAATTCGGCCGTAGCCGCTGGCGATCATGGAGGGAACCACCGCCTTGCACATCATGAATTGGCTGGTGAGGTTGATGTCGATATCCCGGCGCCACTCTTCGAGTTCCACTTCCCACAGGGGGCGCATGGCGCTTCCCATGCCGGCGTTGTTGACCAGGATGTCGACACTGCCGAACGTTTCCTGCGCCAGGACAGTAGCGGATAGCCCGAGTGAGGGATCCGTGACGTCGCCGGCGAGGGAAACCGCTTGTCCGCCGGCAGCCACGATCGAAGTGGCCACCTCGGCCGCGGCGTCTGAATCCAGATCGACACAGACGATGCCGGCACCCCGGCCAGCGAGCTTGTGAGCGGTGGCGGCGCCGATTCCACCGGCTGCACCGGTGACAATGGCCGCCTGGCCCCGAAGATCGGAAGTACTAGGCATGGGTCCTCCTGAGGGAAATGTGGTTACTGTTTCAGCTGCAACATGCATAGTCCGATTAGTGAACTTCTTTAATTGATGCCGTACAGTTTTCCATGAGACATAAATGTGTTGACCATCACCGTGTGGCGGCGAATGCAACAATACATAAGGATTAATCGGTGGTAAAGCCGCCAAGCGTCATGTAACGTCGAAATTCCGGAGAGTGGACTTGATGACAGAGAATGAAGTGCCAGAGAGTGGAACCCGAACGCAGGTAGTGGACCGCACAGCAAAGATCCTTGCTGCCCTAGCGGCGTATGGGCTGAGCGGTGGTCGGTTGGTTGACATTGCCCGGGACTCTGGCATCGCCCGACCGACGGTGCACCGGCTCCTCCAAGAGTTGGTGGCCGTGGACTATGTGCGTCAATTGTCGGACAAGCGTTACGGCTTGGGCGCCGGATTGTTCGCGCTGAGCCTGAGCGTGCCGAGCCCGGTTCGCGATATGAATGCGATCAAAGTCGCCGCCCAGGATCTCTCCGATCAGTGCGGGGATACCGTGTATGTGGCAATTCGCCAGTTCAACTCCGTGCACTATCTGGTCCGCACCAGCGGCAGCTTTCCGATTCGCACCCACTCGGTTGCGGTGGGTGACACCATGCCGCTGACCTCAAGCTACTCAGGACTCGTCCTGCTTTCCGGCATGGACCGCCTTGCGCAGGAGGAATTCCTGGACCGGCTGCCGGAGGGTCCAACCAGCCAGTATTGGCCCCGCTCCGCCGAGGAACACGAGGCGGAGATTCGCAGGGCCCTGACGCAGAACGCCAGGGAGGGTTATATCAGCGGAAAAGACGTCGTCATTCCGGGAGTCTCTGGGCTGGCGCTAGCCGTGCCGTCCCGGACGCAGCACCCGTACATGACCGTGAGTATCTCGGCGGTTGAATCGCGATTGGCTACCGAGCGCATCAAGGATTTGCTCCCCTTGCTGCAAAATACGGCCAAACGCATTTCCTCTGCCATTGACTAGCTCCCTCGAAACCCCGCAAAAAACTCCGGCAATAAGCTTTGAAGAAAGGCGCGCTCCCCATGGCACCCACGCATGAAGAAATGACAGCCCCAGCCATCCCAGTTCGACCTGTGGCGATTGTGACCGGCGGGGGACAAGGTCTTGGGCTGGGTTCTGCCCTTGCGCTGGCCGAGGAGGGCTTTGATCTGGCGGTGATCGATCTGGCCCCGGAGGCGGACCCGGCCGTGCTGGAAGGCGTGGTCGCCAGAGGCGCCGCCGTGCGCTACTACCAGCTCGATATTTCCGATTTGGACCGGCAGCCCGAGGTATTGCGGAGGATCCGGGAGGACTTCGGGCGCCTGGACTGTTTGGTCAACAACGCAGGCATCGCCGCCAGGCCGCTCACTGACATCCTTGAGCTTTCTCCCGAGGCTTTTGACCGTTCGGTGGACGTCAACCTCCGCGGAACCTTCTTCCTGACCCAGTGCTTTGCCAACCTGCTGATCGCCTCCGGTGCCCCCGAGGATAGGGTCTACAAGAGCATTGTCATTGTCAGCTCAATCGCCGCGGAGCTGGTCAGTACCGATCGTTCGCAGTACAACGTGACGAAATCAGCACTCAGCATGGTCGTCAAGCTCTATGCGCAGCGCCTTGCGGAATACGATATCCATGTCCACGAGGTGCGACCTGGGCTGATTGCCACGGCGATGACCGCTTCGGCTGGCAACACCATCGCCGACGACTGGATCGAGGGTGGTCGTGTCCCTCTTGCACGGTGGGGGCAGAAGGAAGACGTTGGACGGGCCGTGGCAACACTCGCCGCAGGACGCCTTCCGTACATGACTGGGCAGCCGATCTGGGTGGCCGGCGGGCTGAACATTTCGCAGGCTCCGTAATCCAAATATCTCACTGGGAGCGGCGGCCGGAGGAATCCGGCTCAAGCTCCCGGTGGGTCGATCTGTTCGTCTCCGGGATGTTGTGGCGCGGATCAAGGTTCGAAGTGCCCGTGCGTGCGCACGGGTGAATATGTTGAGCGATCAGTTTAATAGTTGAAGATACAAGTAATTCGTGTATTGTTGAGGAAGGAGTAACGCCAACGACCATGCCTGTGGGCGGTGGCAACCGTTCAATACTCCCCACCGATCCGCTGGGCACCGGAGCCGCTTCCCGGCTCCGGATCCCACAACCCCAGGAGTCGATCCTCGAATGACCACCACACTGCGCGACGTACGCTCGACCGGCTGGATGACCAACGACGTTCCCGACGCGGTCGTGCTCTTCCTGCACGGCTTCGGGTCCAACGAACAGGACCTCAGTTCCCTGGCTCCGGCACTCGGGCTTGACCTTCCGTGGGCCTCGCTGCGGGCACCGCTCGAGCTCGGCAACGGAGGAGCTGCATGGTTTGAGATCACCACTCCCGGCGCCCCTGATGCTGCGCCGGTCGAGGAAGCGACCGCGGCCATCTGGGCCTGGATCGAGGAAAATGTCGACGCGTCGACCCGCATCATTCCCGTCGGTTTCTCCCAGGGCGGGCTCATGGCCAGCCAGCTGCTGCGCACCCGTCCCGAGCGCGTCATCGCCCCGGTGATCCTCGGCGGATTCGTCCTCGGTGCAGCCCAGCCGGGAGACGAGTCGCTGCGCGAAAACCTTCCCTCGGTGTTCTGGGGCCGTGGCGCGGTGGACCGGGTCATTGCCCCGGTGGCGATCACCCGCACCACCGAATTCCTGCCGACCCATTCCTCGCTCATCGAGAAGGTGTACCCGGGGCTGGCACATGGCATCAACGCCGCCGAGCTCGACGACGTGCGCGACTTCATCACCGCCCACATTGGCGCCGAGGTGGTCTCCGGCGCATGAGTGCCGCCAACCCATTCGAAATTGGCATCTTCACCTTCGGCGAGCTCACAAGGGACGCCGACGGAAAGCCGATAAACGCCGCGACGCGCATGCGCGACATCCTTGAATGGGCCCGCGTAGCGGATCAGGCCGGTTTGGATGTCTTTGGTGTGGGGGAGCACCACCGCGAGGACTTCGCGGTTTCCTCCCCGCCGGTCGTGCTTGCCGCCGCCGCGGCGCAGACCAAGAACATCCGCTTGACCAGCACGGTCACCGTGCTTTCCAGTGCCGACCCGGTTCGCGTCTTCGAGGACTTCGCAACACTGGATCTGATCAGCTCCGGGCGGGCCGAGATCACCGCAGGCCGTGGTGCCTACCTGGAGTCCTTCCCGCTCTTCGGCCAGGACCTGCAGCGCTACGACGAGTACTTTGATGACCGGCTCGAACTGCTGCTGAAAATCCGCGACGAAAACCCCGTCACCTGGAACGGCAGCACGCGCGCGCCACTGCACGAGGCCGGGGTCTTCCCGCGCCCGGTCCAGGATTCACTGCCGATTTGGGCCGCCGTGGGCGGAACGCCCGCCTCCGCGGTGCGTGCCGGAAAGCTGGGACTGCCGCTGTATCTGGCGATCCTGGGTGGACCGGAGCGGTTCGCGCCGCTTGCCGACCTCTACCGACGTTCCGCCACGGCCGCCGGCCGGGAACCCGGGCGGATCGGGGTGACCTCGCACTTCTATGTCGAGGAAACGTCTCAAGGAGCTCGCGATACGTTCTACCCGCACTACAGCTCCTACATCGGACAGAACATGCCGCGCACCGGCCGGCTGGACCGCGACAGCTTCGAGGCGTGGGCATCCCCGCGCGGGGCACTGTTCGCCGGAAGCCCGGCGGAGATCGTGGAGAAGATCCTCTGGGAACACGAGATCCTGGGCCACACGCGTTTCCTCGCCCAGGTGGGACTGGGTGGTTTGTCGCAGGCGCAGACCTTGCGCTCCATCGAGCTGTTGGCCACCGAGGTGCTGCCGGCGGTTCGCGCGGCGTTGAAGAAATAGCCGTTGCATGAAGGGACCCGGCCCCCGCGTCAAAGCGCGGACCGGGTCCCTTTGAGTATCTACTCCATGGCCGCCGAGTTGACCTCGTCTTGGATCTCTTCCGGGACTTCGGAAACGGCCTTGCGGGAACCGGGCATCAGGAACAGGCTGGCCGCGGCAAGGAAGCACAGGACCGCGGCGGTGATCCAGGCAATCAGGTAGCTGCCGGATAGATCTCGACCGATTCCCGCGGTCAGGGCTATCCGCCAGCCGGTGCCGACCATGTGGAAGGCGAAGACCCAGCCAGAAACCACGGCGGCCCGCGCGGGACCAAAGTACTCGCGGCACAGCACCACCGTGGGCGGAACGGATGCCACCCAGTTCAGGCCATGGAGAAGAACGTCAGATGCAGACGAGTGTCGAGAGGGGAAGAGGACAATCTTCCGGCGGGATTTTACGTTCTGGGCTTTTTCTTTTGCCTGACGTTCGGGCCCGAGGCAAGGGGCCGGAGCCTTCAGCCGGTCGAACATGACCTGCACGACCGTCCAGTCTCCCTCGCGGCGTCCGCGCGTTGATGAAGGAGAATCTGCCGCATGGCGCAAGGAAGCGGGAGCCGTCGAACGGTTCCCGGTTCCTACTTTTCCGCTGGGCGGGGTCGACCATAAAGCGCTCGGCGACGTTTACACGATATTGACCATCGGACCCGACCTGCAGGGAGGAATCTACTCAGCATTTATGGCACAACTAGGAGCAGGGAACCCTAGGCAGGAAATATCGGTGATTCATTGCTCTGGTTGTGGGGAAGGCTTTTAGTTTGATCGATGGGAATGAGCGGCATAGACGCCGAGGATTTTCACTTCCGAGGTGAAAAACGCCAGTTCCTCGAGGGCTGTTTTCATGGGATGGTCCTCGGGATGCCCCTGCAGGTCCACCAAGAACATGGTGGCCGCAAATTCCGCACCCACCATATAGCTCTCAATACGCGTCATGTTGACCCCGCACGTAGCGAATCCACCGAGCGCCTTGAATAGTGCAGATGGAACGTTTCGAACACGAAATACCAGGGTGGTGATCACGTGCTCGGGCAGGTCACCGCGTTTGGGCAAGGGCCTTTCCCTGCCGAGGATCACAAAACGTGTCGTGTTGGTCGGGTCGTCCTCGACCCCTGAAGCAAGAACGTCAAGCCCATACATTTCTGCTGCCTTGGGTGGTGCAAGAGAAACCTTGGTCGGGTCGTTCCAGTCTCTGACTTCTCGCGCCGAACCGGCCGTGTCGCCAGCGATGACGGGTGTCAGATTGAGCGACTGAATGATCCCGCGGCACTGGCCCAGTGCGTGGATGTGACTGTGTACTTCCTTTGCGTCCTCGATCTTGCTGCCGGGGATCCCCAGCAGGTCAAAGCGTATGCGCAGAAAATGTTCCCCGATGATTTGGAGGTTGGATGCAGGCAGGAGGCTATGGATGTCGGCCACCCTGCCAGCGATGGAGTTTTCGATGGGGATCATCGCCAGTTCCGCTGATCCGTCGGCTAGGTGGGAAAATGCCTCCTCAAAGCTTGAGCAGGCAAGAGGTTTCAGATGCGGGTACACCTCCTGGCAGGCGATGCTCGAATTGGAGCCGGGCTCGCCTTGGTATGCAATTTTAGGGTCCATGCGTGCAAATTTTCCTTGTTCTTCAGCCTAGTTAAGGCCAGTGATTGTTTTATCAATGAGAGTGCATGGACCACAGGGGCGGTGCACCTGGCCTTCGTCCACGAATACCGTTGTCGTCCAGGGCTATGCGACAGTGAGTAGTTGGGTGAGCTGCTGGGCTGCCTGTTTGACCTTCTGGGCCAATTCCTCGATATCGAGCTCGGACAATCGCATGCGGGCGACTGTCGCAGTGATCGATCCGGCAATGGCATCGCATACGAAATATGGTGCACTCACGCCGAAGGCATCCGGAAGCCGCTCACCGGTGCCCGTGGCCCATCCGCGTGTGCGGATCGTCTCCAGCTCGGCGGCGAGGATGCTTCGATCGGTTTGAGTGTTTTCCGTGAAGGAGTGGAGGGTGAGAGTGTCGAGTTTGGCCGGCGGGCAGTGGGCCAGAATGGCTTTTCCTGCGGCCCCTGCATGGAGCGGGATCTGAACGCCGGAGGCCAGCCCGTAGTGCAGGGGCTTTACGCCGTTGACCACCATGGTCATCTCTGCCTCGAGGGTGTCTTGGTTCAATTGTGCCAACCCAATGGTCTCGCCAGTCTCCTGCGCCAAGTTCTGCACAATGTGGCGTGCTGTGGTGGGGATATCCAGGGCTGGACCGAGCAGCGCGGCCCACTGAAGCAGTCGTGGACCAGGCAACAAGAAACCCTGGCGCTCCAGCGCCACTCCCGTGGCGAGGAGGCTGGATATCAGCCGGTTAGTGGTCGCGATGTTGGCGCCGATCCGCCGTGCAAGATTCGGGCCGCAGCCGATCCCGGTAGGGTGCGAACAGAGTGCTGTCATGATGCGGATGATTCGGGCCAATGCAGTGGATCCAGCGGGGTAGGTGATCGGCTCTCCGTCCGATGGCGTCGGGAGCAACTGGCAGGCCACTTCGAGATTCATGGCCGCCTGGCGGGCCATCGGTCCGAAGCGTTCGAGGTCTTCGTCGCTGGTCAGAAAACGGGGGCGCGTGATCGACACGGACCCGGTCAGGCCCATGCACTGGAAGGAAGCGGCAGCTCCGGCTGCCAAGGGAAATTGCTGCCCCACGCTGATGGTGTATCCGGCGCGGCGGTCCACCGCGAGCAACCTTTCGATTTCCGCCCGGTCAGTCACCGTATCGGGAGTGCGCGGATCGAGGGGCTCGTCGCCCAGCGCCTGGAGGCCGACGCGTCCGAGGATCGAACGGCCGGTCGCGCCGGCATGCAGCGGCACAATCGTTCCCGGGTCCAAGTGATAGGTGACCGGGCCCGGGCGGCGGCGCGACACGATAACGGCCACCTGCGGCCGGGGTGCGTCATGGACTGCGGCCAGGACCGTGGAGTCCGAGTCTTCCGCCAAGTGCTCGATGATTCCGCCGGCGGCGCGGGTCAAGGGGTGTCGGGCATGGAGCGCGGCACCAAGCACGCGCATGCGGGGGCCGACCTCGTAGGTTCCCTGCGGCGTGGCAGTGGCGAGCCCATGCTCCACCAAACCCAGGAGGACGCGGCTGACGGTGCTACGGCTTGCCCCCAACACCTGGGCCAGCTCGCGCACGCCGGTGGGCTCGTTGCGGGTCACCAGCGCATGCAACACGGCGAGAATCCGTTCATTTCCCGCAACTACTTCATCCATGTTTGCCCTTGATCATCCATGCAGTTTCCTCGATCCACCGCTGCAGTGGACCATAGTTACGCTACCGCTACCTGCTTCGGAGTAACGAATGTACGAAAAAGTGGGACTTGACACCCCCTCGTGCTGCCAGTCACACTTGATCTAGAATGTAGGACAGTGTCCCAGTTTTTATCAAAGGAGATGAAATGTTGGAAACCAACCAGAAGGCCACGCCCGTGGCAGATCCGGAGCGCATGAAGCGTGCCAAGAAAGCCACGGGGGTCGCGGCGTTCGGAACATTCATCGAGTACTACGACTTCAGCGTCTTCGGTTACGTGGCGGCAACCATCGCCATCGTGTTCTTCCCGAGCGGCGATCCACTGGTCAACCTGATGAATACGTTCCTGGTCTTCGGCACGGCGTTCTTCGTCCGCCCGCTGGGCGCCATCTTCTTCGGCCGCCTCGGGGACAAGGTCGGGCGTCGAACCAGCCTGATCGGATCCGTGATCCTCATGAGCGCGGCAGCCGGTCTCACGGCGCTGCTGCCAACCTACGCACAGATCGGGATCTGGGCACCGATCCTGCTCGGCGTGCTGAGGATGCTCCAGGGATTCTCCGCCGGCGGAGAAATCGGCGGCGCGACGAGCTACATCCGTGAATGGGCGCCGGTCGAACGGCGCAACCTCTACATCTCCTTCATCCCCAGCGTCGCAGTCCTCGGCAAGGGCTTCGCAGCCGGCCTTGCCGCCCTCGCAGCCACGCTGGTGCCGGCCGCGGCCATGGAATCGTGGGGCTGGCGCATCCCCTTCCTGATCGCCATCCCCTTGGGCATCCTGTGCCTGATCATGCGCCTGAAAATCGAGGACAGCCCAGAATTCACCCACAGCGCGGAAAAGGGCGAGACCACCAAGACGCCTTTCTCCACGCTGATGCGAGACCACCGCTCCGCGCTGGCCAAGGTATTCGGCATTGCCCTCGTGCAGAACGTCGGGACCTACATCGGCACGGTCTTCGTGGCGGTCTACTTCAGCTCGATCCTTGGGTTCTCGAAGGCGCAGGCTTCGACCATTGTGCTCATCGCAGTCATCGCCGCGGCATTCCTGATTCCCCTTGCAGGCCAGCTTGGGAGCCGAATTGGTAGCAAGCGCCTGCTTGTCACTGCCTATATCGCCTACGTCGTAATCACCGTTCCCTCCTTCATGATGATGAACGTCGGGTCCATGTCCCTGGCAGTCTTCGGATTGCTGCTGGGCATGTTGCCGTACGCACTTTGCCAGGCGGGCACGTACGCCGCGATGCCGGAGTTCTTCCCCGTTGAGGTCCGCCACACCGGTGTCGCCTTCGGCCACAGCGTCGGCGCCGTTCTCGGCGGAGCAGGGGCACCATACGTTGCGACCTGGCTAATCGGCGCGACCGGGGACACGATGATCCCCGCCTACATGCTCGTAATCTTCGGCATCATCGGCGTGGCCGTCGTCCTTGGCACGGTCCGCCACACCCCCAAATCCACCACCCACCTCTACCGCTGAGGAACCGAATGCCCACCTTCTATGTCTCCGACCAGATCCACGAGGATGTCCTGGCGCAACTCGCTTCCCTCGGGCAGGTCCACCTGGGCTACGGCAAGGATGCCGTCACCTATGAGTCGATCAGCCACGAGGTCGACGCGGTCCTGCTCCGCGCCGAGCGCTTCGATCGAGACAAGATCGCTGCTTCCCCGCGCCTGCGCATCATCGCCCGCCACGGCGTGGGCACCGACAACGTGGACATCGACTCCGCCACCGCCGCGGGTATCTGGGTGACCACCACCCCGGGCAGCAACAGCCGCGCCGTCGCCGAACATGTCTTCGCGCTCCTGTTGTCCATGGCCCGCAACGTCCCCTACGGGTCTGCTGCCACCGCCCAGGGCCAATGGTCCGAGGCCAAGCCCCACATGGTCGGCTTTGAACTGCATGGCAAGACCCTGGGCCTGCTCGGCTTCGGGAACATCTCCCGCATGGTCCTGGACATCGCGAAGGGATTCGGGATGCACGCACTGGTCCACGACCCCTACGTGGAGGCGGCCGGCATCGAGGCCGCCGGCGCACAACCGGCCACCCTGGCCCAGGCCATCGCCGGATCCGACGTCCTGAGCCTGCACCTGCCGCTCACCGAGCAAACCACCCACCTCATCGACGCGGTCGCGCTGGCCACCATGCGGCGGGGAGCGGTCCTGATCAACACCTCCCGCGGTGGCCTTGTCGATGAAACCGCACTGGTTACGGCCTTGCGCGACGGACACCTGGCCGCCGCCGGACTCGATGTCCTGGAAGGCGAATCGGTGGACATGAAGGACCCTCTGCCCCACTCGCGCATACCCGTCGGCGGCGTGCCAAACCTGATTGTCACCCCACACGTCGCCGGGCAGAGCGCCGAGGCCTTCCTCGCCGCCGGCACCGCGGCCCTGGCAGCCATCCGCTGCGCACTGGCGGGCGACGTCCCACCGCACGCCGTCAACACGGTCGCCATCCCCGCCTACAAGTAACACCAGAAAAGAGCACCCCCCCATGATCATCACCGACCCCACCGAATCCCTCCAGCTCACCCCCCACTGGGAACGCCCCGACCTGATGAACATCCGGCAACTGGCCCAGTTCCCCGTCGCCCTGATCGGCGACGCCCAGGGGCGCATGGGCGTCATGCACTCGGCCCTGCGCTCGGTGACGCCCGGGCTGAAGCTGGCCGGCACCGTCCTGCCGATCAACACCCGGGAGGGCGACAACCTCGCCATCCACCGGGCGCTTGATGATGCGCGCGAGGGCGACGTCCTGGTCATCAATGCCAACAGCGACACCAACCGTGCATGTTTCGGCGATATCCTCGGCGAGATCTGTGTCAGCCGGGGCATCGCCGGGGTCGTCATCGACGGCGCGACCCGCGACATCGACGAGCTGCTTGCCATGGGACTGCCCGTCTTCGCCCGCGGGATCAGCCCTGCCGGACCCTTCAAATACGGTCCGGGTACCATCGGGGCGCCCGTCGCCTGCGGCAACGTCGTGTGCCACCCGGGTGATGCCATCCTGGGGGACAGCGACGGCCTGGTCGTCGTGCCGCAACACCTTATCGCCACGGCCCTCGAACGGACCGCCTCGCAAGCGGGCAAGGAAGACAACTTGCGCGCCTTGATACCGTCCCTGGGCTAACACAGGACAGCAACACGGGGAGGCCACCGGTTCGAACCGAACCGGCGGCCTCCCCGTGTCCAGGATCTGCAAGGAAAAATGCTGCGCCCAGGGTAGCAAGACCAATATGGAACACCTGGCAGGAGCGCCAAGCCTGAGTGGATCGTGGCAGTCAACACGGCGAGATCGCCATCTGTGCCTTCCGCCGGCTGCGAGTTGGGCGCGGAGACCGATTTCGGGCTACGCCGAGGGGCTCTGCCGGTGCATGTACGCGCGGACCGGGCCCTTCGGCATCTACTCCTTGGTCGCCGGTTCAACCGCGTCCGGGATCTCTTCCGGAACTTCGACAACGGCCTTGCGGGATCCGGGCATCAGGAACAGGCTTGCAGCGGCAAGGAAACACAGGACCGCGGCGGTGATCCAGGCAATCAGGTAGCTGCCGGAGAGATCGCGGCCGATTCCGGCGGTGAGCGCGCCAACTCCGGCACCGACCATGTGGAAGGCGAAGACCCAGCCAAAGACGACAGCGGCGCGCACGGGACCGAAGTATTCGCGGCACAGCACCACCGTGGGCGGAACGGTGGCCACCCAATCTAGGCCGTAGAAAAGAATGAAAATCCACAGCACCGGCTCCACCGTGGGGCCGAGCAACGAGTGGACGGTCAGCAGCGATATCCCGCGCAACCCGTAATAGAAGACCAGCAGCAGCCAGGGGCGGACCCGGTCGGTGAGCCAACCCGAGGCAATGGTGCCGATGATGTCAAAGACGCCAATCAAGGCCAGGAGCCCTGACGCGGTGGTCGCCGGCATTCCGTGGTCATGGGCCGCGGGAATGAAATGCGTTTGGATCAGGCCATTGGTGGACCAGCCGCAAATCCAGAACGTGAACGCCAGGATCCAGAAGGCCCTGAACGTCATGGCATGGCGGAGTACGCCGATGGTCTCGGCCATGGCCCCGCCGGTGGGTCGGGCCTTGGCCGCAGTCGTCCCGGCGGTCGAATCTTCGGTGGCCCCGTATGCGGTGGTCTTCGCTTCCGCCGGGCTGTTGGCGAAGGGCCAGAACAACAGGGGAACGATCGCCAGCGCGAACCCTGCCACCAACAACGAAGCCATGCGCCATCCATGGTGGCCGGTGAGGTGAACGATGGTGGGCAGGAAGATCAGTTGTCCGCAAGCATTGGCGGCAGAGAAGATTCCCATCACCAGTCCGCGTCGGGTGGCAAACCAGCGGTTCGCCACCACGGCCCCGAAGACCAACGCAATGGCGCCGGTGCCGATTCCGACCAGCCCGCCCCACAGCAGCCACAGCTGCCATACCTGGGAAACGAAAACTGCCAGGCCGGCACCGGCCGAGACCAGGCCCAGGGCCATGGCGGCAACGAAGCGCATCGAGAACCGTTCCAGAAGCGTCGCGGCAAATGGCGCCACCAATCCGTAGACCACGAGGTTGATGGTGACCGCGGTGGAAAGTTGGGAGCGCGTCCAGCCGAATTCGGCTTCCAACGGTTCAAAGAACGCCCCGGTGGTGGAGCGGAAGGCGGCGGCCGCAACCAGGGCAAGAACCGTCACCGCAGCCACGAGCCATGCCCGGTGGATCCGAGGCGTTTTGCGCAGCGCTACATCACGAGCGGGATCGGCGGGTGGCGAAGGCAGTGTCAAGGGTTCGGCTCTCTCGGTGGGATCATCGGTCAAACCACAATTTCACACTTTGGACGGGTGGCCGAAAAGTGTCACGAGGCCTCATGCGCCCGGAAGTCACCTGAACGACAGAGTGCTGGGATCGGGCGAACCCGATCCCAGCACTATTGGATGGTTGCTACGTATCGGCATTGAATTCCATTTAGGCCGTGGGCGTTGGCGAAAGTGCAGCTGCTGCCGGCTGCCATTCGCTAAAGCAGGATACTGAGCGGGTTCTCCAACAACTCCTTGAACTTGGCCATAAGCCGCGCTGCGACCGCACCATCAATGACACGGTGGTCAGCTGACAACGTGCAAGTCATGACCGTAGCTATCGCCAATTCGTCATCGACCACAACTGCCCGCTTCTCCGCGGCTCCCACAGCCAGGATGCCCGATTGAGGTGGATTGAGTATGGCGGAGAACTCCTTGGTTCCGAACATCCCCAGGTTGCTGACGGTGAACGTTCCGCCGGAGATTTCGTCCGGGCGGATCCTGTTCTCCTGCGCGCGTGCGACAAAGTCGGCAATCGTGGCACTGATGTGGCTGATCGACCGGGACTGGGCGGCCCGGACGATCGGGGTGATCAGGCCGCCTTCCGTGGCAATCGCCACCGAAATGTCGGAATCCTCGTGGCGCGCAATGCTGTTGCCGGCAAAGGCAACGTTGGCATCCGGTACCTGCTGCAGTGCCAAGGCAATCGTACGAACGATGAGGTCGTTGACGGTGATTTTTCGGTTGGCGCTGGCGTTGGCTTGCTTTCGCATTTCCAGGAGCTTGTCCAAGTGGACATCCGCGCTCAGGTAGAAGTGCGGAACCGTCGTCTTCGATTCCGTGAGGCGCCGGGCGATTGCCTGGCGCATCCTGGACATCGGAACCAACTCGACGCCCGCGGCTGGAATCTTCGTGGGTTCCTTTCGCGCCGGCATTGGGCTCGGGACGACGTTCTTGTCTTGAGACGTCTGCACGATTTTTGTTTCTTGGACGGCGGATTCAACGTCAGAGCGTAGTATGCGTCCATTGGGTCCGCGCCCGGCCAGTGTTGCCAGATCGATTCCGCTTTCTTTGGCGAGTCTTCTGGCCAAGGGCGAGGCGAATTGCCGCGTTGGGACAGCGACGTTCGTGGCGTCGCCGAACTTCGCCGAGTGGCTTGGGTCGGCGAGTTCTCCTGGGGTGGGCGCGGCGCCGGGCTTCGGCACCGGGGTGAGGGTTCCCTCGCCAAATACCTCAGAGATTTCTTTGTCGCTGTCGCCCGGTGCCGCGATGACGGCGATGGGTGAGCCGACAGCTACTTGGGCACCGGCATCAATGAGTAGGCGTGCAACGCGTCCGGTGGTCTCGGACGCCAGCTCGACGGTCGCCTTTTCAGTTTCTATGTCGGCCAACGGAGCACCCGCAACGATCTCTGTTCCGATCTGCACAAGCCAGGCCGCAAGGACCGCATCCGTGGCATCCGCGACGATGGCGGGCATGGTGATAAGTGTTGCCATGGGATTCCTCCTTTCCTTGAGTGGGCTAACCGCGGGCGAGATTCCGGGCGGCGTCCCGGATTCCTGCAGTTATTTGTGTGGCACCGGCGATGGCTGCCTGTTCGAGCACCTTCGAAATGCTTGGGGAAGATTCGGCGCCGGTGACGCGCTGCACCGGCTGGTCCAAGTAGTCAAAGTACCGGCGCTGGATCTCGTCGGACAGCCAGGCTCCATAGCCGGTACCTGAGGCCCCTTGCTCGGCGATAATGACATTGTTGGTCTTCTTGATCGATTCCCCGATGGTGTCCCAGTCGATGCTTGCGCGGTCCAGCCAGCGGAGATCGATGACCTCAGGGTCAAGGACGGCGTCGGCAGCAGCCTCGAGCGCGGGGGCAACCATTCCCAGGTACGTCAGGATCGTGACGTCGGCTCCTTGGCGACGTATTGAGGCCTTGCCCACGGGTAGTCGGTAGTCGAAGTCGTTCACGGGCCCGGTACCGGTGGAGGCGTAGAGGTCGGTGTGTTCGAGTACCACCACCGGGTCATTGAGGTCCAACGCCGTATTCATGAGTCCGACATAGTCGTAGGGCGTGGACGCAGCGACGATGCGCCATCCCGGCTGGGTCGCAAATACGCCGGCGGGATCCATGGAATGCTGCGACCCGTAGCCCGTGCCCATTGCGACCTTGGACCGCAAGACCACTGGCATGCTGCACTGGCCGCCAAACATGTGTCGTGCCTTGCCGATTTGGTTGAACAGCTGGTCGGCAGCCACCCACATGAAATCCGCATACATGAACTCAACGACCGGCTTGAACCGGCCGTCCATGGCCATGCCACCGGCGAGGCCGGTGAAGGCATTCTCGGAGATGGGCGTGCCCAACACCCGATCGGGGTAGGCCGCCTTCAGGCCGCGGGTTGCGCCGTTGGTTCCGCCCTTGAGTCGGTGTACGTCTTCGCCCATGATGACGATCGACTCATCGTGATCCATGCGATGTTGCAGTACATCGGCGATGACGTCGATGAACTTGCGTTCCGCGAGTTCCCCGGAGAAGTCTTTTTGTTCCTTGAGCCCGCTGGGTGATGTTCCGGAAAGGTCGCTTCGGATTCCGACATCTACAAAATCCGGCTGTGGCCATAGTTCGGGACGAATACGGCGTTTCCCGTTCTTCCCATCCGGATCGATCTCGGTCAACGCTGAAACCGCGGCCGCACAGGCCTCCTTGACAACCTTGGTCATGGAATCGATGGTTTGCTGGTCCAGATGCCCTAACTGGATCATTTCCCGGGCCATGCGCAAGATTGGGTCGCGTTCGCGCCACGATTTTTCTTCGTCCTTGGACCTGTACCCAAAGGCACTTCCCGGGAAGGGCCCGTTTTGGTGGAAGAAGCGGTAAACCTCCGCCTCTATGAGGGTTGGGCCCTGGCCGGTGCGCATATGTTCGGCGGCCGCTTGCGTCGCCAGGTGGACTGCCAACGGATCCATTCCGTCCACGCGCCATGAGGCAATTCCGAACCCAGGCCCGCGTGCCGAGAGCCGTGCTTCGGCCGTTACTTCCGAGACGTGTGTTGAGACCGCGTAGAGGTTGTTCTCGATGAAGAAGCACAAAGGTAGCTTCCATGCCGCAGCGAGATTCATGGTTTCCAAGGTGGAGCCGATATTGGAGGCGCCGTCCCCGAAGTAAGTGAGAGTCAGGTCCGTGGATCGCGATTCCGGGTCTGCATGTTTTTGTGCCCACGCGTTGCCGGCAGCCAATGGAACGCCTCCACCGACAATCGCGTTGGTTCCTAGTGCGCCGGCCTCGAGCCATTGCAGGTGCATGGAGCCGCCGCGTCCACCGCTGAATCCTTGCTCAAGGCCCAGAATTTCGGCAAGTGTCCGTTGCAGGAGTTGCTGAACGGGAGCACTGACGGGAAAATCCAGAGCCATCCTTCCGCCAGTGTCACTGCACAGGAACGCCAAGGACTTGGCGAGGAACTGGTGGTGTCCACGGTGTGTACCATTCACGCCGTCGCCCGGACGCAGGAAAACTGCGGAGCCGACCGCGCCGCCCTCTTGGCCGATGCTCGAATGCGCGGGGCCGTGAACAAGGCCTTCGCCGGCCAATTCCAGAACAGATTCCTCGAAGGCGCGGATGATTTGCATCTGAATCAGCATGGTTTCGAGCAGCTTGGGATCGGCGTTCGCCCAGTCATCAGATGTCGTGCGTAGTTCAATCCACTGTGCCAGCGGTTCAAGCGAAATGGTTTCAGCCATGGGTTCTCTCCGTGGGCGGAAGTTCTAAACCTTGCATTCCATCGATGGAGCAGGTTACGTGAACGGCGTCACGATGATCCAACGCTAAGTTGTAATTGGATCCAATGCAAGCCGAAGGTTCGAGTGATCTGGTATTCCATGGCATCTTCACCCTAGTATTGGATCCAAGGTGAATTGAGCGGAGTCAGTGGACTCCCAAAGACAAGGAGCACGAATGACTGGCAAGTCTCGAATAGCAGCGATCACAGGTGGTGCCTCCGGCATCGGTCTTGCTTTCGCGAGGCGCTGGATCGAGAGTGGGGGCAAAGCGGTCTTGCTTGACATGCATTCAGCCGCCCTGCGCAGTGCCGTTGAGGCCTTGGGCCCCACCGCTCGAGGATTCGAAATCGATGTAACCGACCGTTCCAGCGTCGATGGCGCTTTCAGAAGTATCCAGACGAATGAAGGCAGCTTGGATGTTCTGGTCAATTGCGCCGGAATAGCAGATCCTGGCCCTAGCCACGAAGTCAGTGATGAGTCATTTAGCAGAATGCTGGATATCCACGTGACAGGTTCCATGCGCTGCGCCAGAGCAGCATATCCACTCCTGATCAATTCCGACGCTGCCAGCATCGTCAACCTTGGTTCGGTCGCAACTTACACCGGCATGCCGCAGCGGGCCAGCTATACAGCTGCCAAGGCGGGCATTGGTGGGTTGACTCGAACTCTCGCTGCAGAGTGGGCCCAGGTCGGAATACGCGTCAATGCCGTGGGGCCAGGATATGTGCGCACCGCGCTGACCGACAGTCTTGTCGCCGAAGGGAAGCTTCGCGACGAACCCATCAAAGCAAGGACGCCATTAGGACGTTTTGCCGAACCGGATGAGATCGCGGACGCAATCCATTTTCTGGCCGGGTGTACCTCGACGTACATAACGGGACATATGTTGATGGCAGATGGCGGCATGAGCATCGACGGGTCGTGGTACTGATGAATGCAACGTTCGATTTTGCCGGAAAGACGCTCCTGATTACTGGAGCGACCGGAGGCATCGGTCGGCAGACTGCCGAGCTGTTCCACCGAAGCGGCGCCAACGTTATCCTCATGGATCTTGATGCCGACCGGTTGGAATCAATGCGGAGCGAAATGGCGATGCGTGTGGTGGCAGTTGCCGGCGATGCTTCGGCCAACGAGCCCATTCAGACTGCGCTTCGGCTGGGTGCCGAGTCGTTTGGCGGCGGCCTGGACTTCGTGGTTCCCGCCGCGGGGATTTACCCCGAGAGTTCGATCTTGGACACTGGCGAAGAACTATGGCGCAAGGTGATGTCCGTAAACCTTGACGGTGTTTATCGACTCCTGCATGCGGCCATTCCTCATATGAACGATGGCGGATCAATCGTGAATTTTGCTTCGGTCGCGGGACACCGAGGAAGCAAAAACCACGGACACTACGCCGCGTCGAAGGGCGCGATCCTTGCCTTGACTCGGAGTCTCGCTCATGAACTTGGGCCAAAATTGCGTGTGAACGCAGTTTCGCCAGGCACCATCCGAACACCAATGGTCGAATCGTTGGTTGCCGCAAGGGGCTCAGCGATGCTTTCGGAGACACCATTGGCACGTTACGGAGAAGCCACTGAGGTGGCTTCCGTTGTTGCATTCTTGTGTTCGGATGCTGCGAGCTTCATTACGGGTGAAGCCCTCCATGTCAACGGGGGGCTTTTTATGGCTGGCTAACGCGCCCAGGCGGCCCTGAGTGCAAAGCTGTTGGATCATGCGCGGATAGCTGCCCCCTCAGCTCGAAATGCATCGTGTCGTCGGAAGGGAGACACAGGTCCGTATGATTCACCGGCCATTGCCGCCCGAGGGATGTGGACGCATCTCGGAGGGATTCATCGCGCGCTCACAATGGTCGATGCGGTCGGTGAACCGGGGATCTTCTTCGAGTAAGAATTGAGCGATTGGCTCAAGCGCAGGAATTCGCCATCGACGCCTCCCTCATCAGCGGGGAAGTCCTTGCCCAAACGGATTAGTTTTTTGACGGGCCAGCTGACGCGCTGGGTGCGGAGGATCCATCCCGAGGATCCCAGAGTAGAGTCTCGGCTTGTTGTTCGTAGGCCTTGCCATCGGGGTAGGAGACCAGCTCAAATTGCATGCCCCACGGCGATAGGAAATACACCCACCGCTGGCCCTCGCTTGCTCCGATGCTATGAGTTGGTTTGCCGAGAATTTGGATGCCGTGACTTTCCAGATAGGCCATCGCGACATCGAGGTCATCTACGTAAAGAGCCAGGTGATGGCCACCAACGTCGCTGTTTCTCGGTTGGAGAAATCGTTGGTCGGGCGAAGAATAGTGGAAGACTTCGAAGTTGGATCCATTGAAACAACGATAAAAGCGAATCTCATGCATGACTGCATCATCATTAACATTGAGGTGGGTGCTCATCCAATTGCCGCTAGGCTTCACAGGTCCTAGTGAATAGACGTGGTCACAGCCTAGGACCTCTACAAAGAAGTCGTGGGCCTCGTCGATGTCTGGAACAGTAAAGCCGATGTGGTCTGTACCGCGTAGCCCAGGTACTCCTTTTTTAACGTTCACATAACACCTTCTCACTAGCTTTGGATCCAACCTACCGCATTTTGTGTCAAAGATCGACGAATTCGGATATAGTTGGTTTGATTGGGATCCAATTAAGCATCCATGTGATATCGACCCGTGCAACGGGGCTGAATGCTCGACCGATGCCATCATGGATTCGCATGCGAAGCGACGCTGAATGCGACATCATGATGAGAGCGCTCAGGCCGCAATGCATGGTTGGCGCATTAAGAATGAAATGCCCGGGCTTTGAGCCGCTGGGCCGCCCGTGCGAATTGGAAACTGGATCGCCCCGAAAACCGCCTCACTAGGAGAACAATGAACCGCCCCAAGACAAGCGCCACTGACGTAAGTGGTCGTCGCATTGCGGATGAGATGCGGGATTCGATATTGCAGGGCGAGTATCAGCCGGGAACCCGGATGGGGCAAGAAATGCTTGCTGAAAGATTCAAGGCCAGCCGCATGCCCGTTCGAGAGGCCCTTCGGCAGTTGGAATCCGAAGGTTTGGTGTCGATCGTCCCTCATAGTGGGGCATGGGTGGCAAAACTGGACCCGTTCGAGTTCGACCAGACCTATAAGCTTCGTGAAGCGGTTGAGCCACTTGCCATCCGTGAGAGCATTCCACATTTGGACGATCAGCAAAAGCAGCGCATTCTCGAACTCGCACGGGAGATCGAAGCCAATGCGAAGTCCGAGGAGTCAATTGACGTGGAACGTTTCCTGGACCTGGACCGCCAGTTTCACCTGCTCACCTATGCCGGCGTGCGTTCCCAGTATCTCAATGAGGTAGTTCAACGGTTGTGGAATACCACGCAGCACTATCGGCGTGTGCTAATGACTTCCCTGCCGACTGAGCAGCTGGAAGCTACCAACGCTGACCACTTCCTGATTGCCGACAGCGTACGTCGGGGTGATGCCGAAGCCGCGGCCACGTTGGTCCAGCTTCACATTCGTCGCACGCGAAGCAATTTGTCGCCAATCACCTCGATGATGTAATTGGATCCTAAAATAGTTATCCCGCGGTTTACGGACCGCGGGATTTTTCGTGCCCAACGGGAACGGGGTGGACTTTATCCCTTGAGATATCAATGATCCTGGCCCATTTTGGACTCAAAATGAACACGCGTGCTCGGGGTTCGAGTTGGTGATCACGAGGTAATGAATCATTGCTTTGGATACAATCGGGTTGACGTGGGTCACATGGTGTGGTTATCTATCTCTCATTGGATCCAAACTCCATGTAACGGACGGCGCTAGAGCGCGAAGTGCCGATTATTGGATACAAAACCGAAAGTTGAGAAGAAGATGTCACAGACTTGGCGCCCACCAGTAGCGGCTGCTTCAGTATTCCTTTCCCCCGGAGTGGTAATCGGCGGAAACAACTCGGCGCTTGAATTGGCGTCGGTCCTGAATAGCCAGTTCGGCGTCCAAGACGGCCCGGTGCTCCTGGCCATAGACGATGCCGTGAACGCAGCGGGCCTGATCGAACCGATCGAGGTTGCGCTTCGGGGTGCCGGCTTCACCGTGCACTTGCGTGGCGGGTTCGGTGCTGAACCCACGGACGAGATCGTCAACGTTGTTGCGAATGAAGCGCGCTCCAACAATGTGCAGGCAGTGATCGGCATCGGCGGGGGATCGGTCCTAGATTCGGCCAAGCTTGTTGCTCTGCTCCTGAAGAACGAGGGGCTGTGCGCTGATTGGACCGGCGTCGTGGAACCGGCCAATGGCGTGGCGCCGCTCGTGTTGGTCCCCACCACCTGTGGCACAGGAGCCGAGGCTACGCGCATCGCCATGGTGACGATTGACGGAAACAAGCGTGCGTCATCATGCAGCCTTTATGTTCCGCGTGTTGCAGTTCTAGATCCGGTGTTGGTGTCGTCGCTGCCTGGAAAGGTTGTTGCTGCGACAGGCATGGACGCTCTGGCCCACGCCACCGAGGCGCTAATGTCCACAACTGCATCGCCTTTGAGCGTGCACCACTCCCTACGGGCCATCGAATTACTTGTGGATCACCTCGAAGCGGCGTCACTTGGTGACCAGGATGCGCTGGGCCAAGTTCTGTGGGCATCACACTTTGCCGGTCAAGCCTTGAACGCAGGCGTTGTGCTAGGCCATTCGCTTGCATACTGCCTTGCCCACGCAAATCCCATGCCGCATGGAGTCTCCTGCGCCATGGCGCTTCCCTACTGCATCGCATACAACCAAAACCTGGAGCCGTCCCTGGCCAAGCTTATTGCGAGCGCACTTACGGCAGGTCAAAGCGAAGACTTGCAGGTAGCGGCAAAATCCGTTTCCGAGTTGGCCGGTCGCATAGGCCTGCCAACCACGTTGGCTGATGCAGGAATTGGCGACGACCAGACCCCTTCGATGGCTGAGCTCTGCGTTGCGGACTACCAGCGGCCTACGAATCCGGAGCCAATGACCCGGGAAGCCGTCCAGAGCCTATTTGACGCCATGATTACCGGCGACATTGCGCACGCCTTCAGCGTGACTGCCCGTTGATACCCAAGAAGCGAGGATTAACAATGGAAACCATCGAAGCAAAAAACCTTGTCAATGGACAGTTCAAGGATGCCAGTAACGGCGCCACGATTGAGGTCAGCAACCCGGCTACGGATGGCGAGCTCGTTGGAACGGTGCCTGCCATGTCTTCAGAGGACGTACGAGAGGTCTTTGAAGCGGCTGTACAAGGAGCCCGCACGTGGAAGAGCGCATCCCAACTCGAGCGGGGACGAATCCTCCTTCGCACCGCAGAACTCCTTCGCGAACGTAGTGAATCGCTCGTCGATCTAATTGTTCGGGAAATGGGAAAGACCCGCACCGAGGCCACCGGCGAAGTCGGCAAGACTGCAGAATTCTTCGAGTACTACGGTGGAATGGGGCGAGATGCGTTTGGCGAAATGCTGAGCGACGCACGCCCTGGCACCTTTGCTGCACGCATCACCGAACCGCTGGGGGTGGTCCTGCTGGTCACACCCTGGAACGATCCTCTGCTCACGCCAGCCCGCAAGCTTGGCCCGGCCCTGATCGCGGGGAATGCCGTTGTCATCAAGCCGGCATCCGTCACTCCGTTGATTACCCTGGCCCTGGCCGAAATCATGGTCGACGCGGGACTTCCGCAGGGCGTGTTGGGAACAGTGACTGGTCGGGGACGCGAAATTTCCGAGGAACTTTTCGCCTCTGAACATATTCGTGCCGTCTCCTTCACCGGATCGACGGAGGTAGGCCTCGACATCCAACGTCGTCTGGCCGGCCGTGGAATCCGGATCCAAACGGAAATGGGCGGGAAGAACGCCGCCGTCATCATGAACGATGCCGATCTGGACCTGGCGGTGCCCACCATCGTGGCGGGCGCCTTCGCCCAGGCCGGACAACGCTGCACCGCCACAAGTCGCCTTATCGTCCAGCGCGGGGTTGCGGAAGAAGTCCGCAAACGCATCGCGGCTGCTGTCAGTGACCTGCAGGTTGCTCCCGGACAGACTCCCGGTGCCGACCTTGGCCCGGTGGTGGACTCCGGTGCACAGAAACAAATTCAGCTCCACCTGGAAACCGCGCAACAGGAGGGTGCATCAGTCCTCGCCACTGCCCAACTGAATGACCAGACCTCCAACGTTGGTTGCTTCGTCGCTCCCACATTCCTTGCAGTTTCGCAGGAACACTCGATCTGGCGCGATGAAGTCTTTGGCCCGGTTCTCGCCATGCTCGAGGTAGACACACTCGATGAGGCCGTCGATGCCGTCAACGATTCCGACTATGGACTTTCCTCGGCGATCTTCACAAAGGACCTGGAAACCTCATTCGCGTTTCTTCGGCGTGTTGACACCGGTCAGGTGTCGGTAAACCAGCCAACCACCGGCTGGGACATCCACCACCCCTTCGGTGGATTCAAGGACTCAGGTTCCGGCTACAAAGAACAGGGGCGCGACGCGCTGACGTTCTACACGCGCATCAAGACCGCAGCAATACGCACCCACTGATTCACAAAGGAACCGGAATCATGAATGAATCCTTTTCACTCGTAGGCCGCCGTGCATTGGTTACGGGAGGGAGCCGTGGCCTGGGGCGAGCAATCGCCGCAGGCTTGGTTGACGCCGGTGCAAGCGTCGCGATTGTTTCCCGTACTGCATCCGAGGTCCAGGATGCGGCCGCCGATTTGGGGGCAACCGCATATCCGTTGGCACTAGACGTTGCCATCGCCGGCCAAGAAGCCTCCGTGATAGATCAGGCGGAGAGCGTCCTTGAGGGGCCACTCGACATAGTGGTCCATGCCGCCGGTGTCCAACATCGCCAGCCCGCGGAACATTTCGACCCTGCTGAATGGGAACGGATTCTTCGCATTAACCTGACTGCCCCCTTCATGCTTAGCCGTGAAATCGGTGCCCGTCAGCTTCAGCGCGGCACCAAGGGAAGCCACATCTTTATTGGCTCGCTGACGAGCTTATTGTCGGTTCCGGACATCAGCGCTTACACCGCAAGCAAATCTGGAATTTATGGAGTGTTGCGCAGCCTGTCCACCGAATGGTCGGGACGCGGAATTCGGGCCAACGGCATCGCACCAGGATACTTCCGCACCGAACTGACCGAGGCAGTCTTCGCGGACACCGAGCGGTACCAAAAGATGCTCGATCGTATTCCCATGGGACGTTTCGGCAACCCCGAGGAACTGGCAGGGACGGCTGTGTTCCTTGCATCGGATGCTTCCAGCTATACAACGGGACAACTACTGGTTGTCGACGGCGGTTGGACCGCTTCGTAGTCACTGCACCATTCCACTCGTCTTACCCCATCTTGATTGGAGTAGAAAATGCACATGAGAAGCAACAGCTTTGATCGTCGCAGTTTCCTGAAAATTACCGGTGCATCATTGGCCACCCTGGCGGCGGCGCCGATGTTGGCCAGCTGCGCAAGTCCCGGCACAGATTCGTCTACATTGCGCATCGGCGCGATGTACCCCATAAGTGGCACGAACGCCTTGCTGGGTGAGGAATCCTGGCGTGGCGCCCAGATTGCTGCCGAGTTACGCAACCGAGCCGGCGGCGTTGCTGGCAAGGCCGTGGAACTGGTCTTTGCAGACGTCCCGGATGTTAATACGGCGACCTCCGAAGCCCGGCGGCTCGTGTTTAACAAAAACATCAAGATGGCGATCGGAACCTACGGATCGTCGCTGTGCCTGGCTGCATCGGAAGTCTTCGCACGGACTGGCAACGCCTTCGTTGAACTTGGTGCCGTGTCAGAAGCCATCACAAACCGGGGCTATGAGAACGTATTTCGTTTCAACCCCACGGCGCACACCATGGCGGTTCTGCACATGCAGTTCATTGATCAATTCCTTGCGGGAGCGCTTGGTAAGGACCTGAAGGACCTCAGAGTACTGATGGTGCACGAGGATTCCTCATATGGGCAATCCATTGTCGAATTGGCCCGTCGCGAGGCCGAGAAGATCGGACTGAAGCACTTCGAAACCGAGCCATACAGTGCGAAATCCACCGACTTGTCCTCGACGGTGTTGCGCATGAAGAACCAGAATCCCGATGTGGTTCTGGCGGTGTCCTACGCGGCCGATGCTGTACTTCTGGGTCGCCAGATTCGCGACAACAAGCTGAAACTCGGTGCATTTATCGGAACCGGCGGTGGGCACTCGTTGGCGAACTTCCAGAAAGCTCTGGGCTCCGCCGCGGATGGTGTCTTCGATGTGGACTTCACCCAGATCCACGTGAATCCCGATTTCGCACCGGGGATTGATGAGTTCCTTCAAGAATATCGAAACCGCTTTGGCCAGGATCCGGCCTCGGGGCACTCGATTGCCAACTTCACCGGCACGAACTTGCTTCTGGATATCTTGGAGAAGACCGGAGGATCCGATGACCCGGCAGTGTTCGGTGCAGCCGCGCACGCAATGAAGGTCCCGGAAGGCAGCACCGCTTCCGGCTGGGGACTTGACTTGGATGAGCACAACCAAAACTTGCTTGGAACCATGAATGTCATGCAATGGAACGGGACGAAACTCGAAACAGTTTTCCCACCGACGGCCGCCGTGCGTGAACCCCAACTCATTACGCCCTTCGGGCTATGACAGATAGGACCATCTAATGGACTACCTTGTGCAAACAGTTGTTGCGGGCTTGATGTTGGGCGGTGTGTATGCGCTGGTTGCCGTTGGGCTGAACTTGATTTTCGGCGTTGTGAAAATCATCAACTTCGCCCACGGTGAGCTGGTCATGATGGCCATGTACATGACCTGGTGGTTGTGGAACAGCTGGAATCTCAATCCATACCTTTCTCTGGTGATCGTGACGCCAACGATGTTCCTCTTCGGCGTCTTGCTGCAAAAGGTCATGATCGGTCCCATGCAGAATTCGTCACCAATCATGAAGATCTTTGCGACCCTTGGCCTGTCGGTGTTGCTGCAGAACCTGGCGCTTTTCGTGTTCGGTGGGCAGTTCCGTTCGGTAAGCATTCCGTGGGCGGAACAAAACACCACCATTCTTGGCGTCAGCGCCACCTATGGGCGAATCACGGCATTCGTGGTGGCCCTGGCATTGGTGCTCGGGCTGTTCCTGCTGATGAACCGTACCTTGGTTGGCACCGTCCTCCGTTCGCTGGCTGAGGACCGTGAGACCGCAGGGTTGATTGGTATCCCCGTCCAGCGTTACTACCTGTTGGCGATGGGTCTCGGTGCGGCATTGACTGGTGTCGCCGGAACCCTGATTATCCCGTTCCAGGCGGCCTACCCGTTGGTGGGCGCCCACTTCACGCTTTTGGCATTCGTAGTTGTGGTGCTAGGTGGACTGGGGAACATGGCTGGTTCGTTGATCGGTGGATTGCTGTTGGGGATCGTTGAGACCATCGTAGGAACCTATATTGACCCCGCGCTCCAGCAGGTTGCCGTATTCGTCGTGTTTATTCTCGTGCTCATTGTTCGTCCGCAGGGCATCTTCGGCGGGTCGGCGCGCAACGCGGAAGTTGGTTTGAAGTGAAAAAGAAGGATCTTATCTGGCTCGGTGCAGGGACCCTGGCAGCCATTGCGCTTCCGCTATTCGTCCGTGACCAATATATGTTGCACATCGGTGTGATGATCTTGATTTACGTGGGCATCACCGTCGCCTGGAACATCATGGCCGTCGGCGGCATCCTGTCGCTCGGCCACGCCGCATTCTTCGGCGTGGGGGCCTACACCGTTGCAATCCTGTATACGCATCATCAGGTCAACCCATGGCTTGGGCTCCTTCTCGCCGGGATCGCGGCAGCCGTTTCTTCACTGATTCTGGTCATACCTTTGGTTCGCTTGCGCGGTCCGTTCTTCACCCTTGCAACCTTGGCCTTCGTGGAAGTCCTCAGGCTGCTTTCCATCTGGGCAGTGCCCATAACAAAGGGGTCGGTGGGCATTACCACCCCGCCGCTCCAAGGCTTCGCATACATTTCCTTCGAAAATCGCGAACCTTACTATTTCATTGCGCTGGTTCTGACTTTCCTCACGGTTTTGCTCTCGATATGGATCTACCGCTCCAAGCTCGGATACCACCTGAGGGCCACCGACTCCAATGAGGAGGCCGTCCGCGCACTGGGCGTGAGGTCCAATCGTGTCAAGATCGGGTCAATGCTCATCAGCTCCGCAGTGACCGGCGTCTTCGGTGCCTTCGCAGCCCTGTACTACTTCGTGATCGAACCAGACACGCAGTTTTCCTCTACGCTGTACTCGATTCAGCCTGCACTGAATGGAATTATTGGCGGTATGGGGACCATTGCCGGACCCATCATTGGTGCGATCATCATGACCCCGCTTGGCGAATGGTTGCGTGTGACATTCTCCGGGGCCAGCCAGGGCGTGAACTTCATGATCTACGGCTTGGTGCTGATCGTCATGGTCAGGATGATGCCCGGGGGCTTGGTCGATGGCTTCCATCGCCTGGCCGCGAAGTTCAAGAAGACCGGTCCGGACGTAGATGCCGATTTGGAACCTGAGCCCGAGCTAACGACCGTAGGAAAGGCAGCGTCAGGCAATGACTGAACCGCTATTGAAAGTTGATAACGTTTCCAAGAGATTCGGTGGCGTGCAAGCGGTTGGCGGAGTCAGCCTGGAACTGGCACCTGCGGAAATCATCGGAATCATTGGCCCCAACGGCGCCGGCAAAACATCGTTCTTCAACCTCATCTCAGGCATGTTCTTCACCGACACCGGATCAGTTACCTTCGACGGTGTTGATATCACCCGGCAGAATTCGGTGAAGCGTGCCCGAAACGGCATTGGGCGAACCTTCCAGGTGGTCAAGCCGTTCACCGGCATGAGTGTTGCCGAAAACGTGATGGTCCCATTGCTGGTGAAGAGCGCCTCCGTCGCCACGGCCCGCCGTGGCGCCATGGAGCTGCTCGACGACCTGGGGATCGCCAGTCTCGCCGACACCCCCAGCGAGTCCTTGACACTGGCACAACGCAAACGCGTCGAAGTTGCGCGGGCGCTGGCCACCGGCCCCAAGTTATTGCTCCTGGATGAGGTCCTTGCCGGGTTGAATAGCCGCGAAGTCGTGGATGTCTTGCCCTTCGTCACCCGGGTACGCGACCGAGGCGTTGCCATTTTGATGATTGAACATATTGTTTCTGCGGTCATGGAAGTCTCGGACCGCATGATGGTGCTCGATCACGGACAGCAAATCGCTTTTGGTGACCCGGAAGAGGTCATTAAGGATCCTAAGGTCGTCGAGGCCTACCTCGGCACCTCAGAGTAGGAGACAGAAAAGATGCTTGAAGTAAAGAACATCTCGGCATACTACGGCGATGCACAGGCGCTCGAAGACGTCAGTCTGCAGATGCCGTTCAACGGGATTACGGCCCTGCTGGGGCCCAACGCCGCAGGTAAATCCACCACCTTGCGAGTCATATCCGGGCTGATTCCAGCCAAGACAGGCGACATCCAGTTCAAAGGACAAAGCATTCTGCGGCTCAGCCCCCAGCAGCGAGTCCGCCTCGGAATCGTGCATGTTCCCGAGGGGCGGAAGCTCTTTGGTTCACTCACGGTTGAAGAAAACCTGATTCTTGGCGGCTATGTGAACCGCAAAGACAACAAGATGCAGTCACGGCTCGACGCGATCTATGACCACTTCCCGCGCTTGGCCGAACGCCGCAATCAAGAGGCAGGTCTGATGTCCGGTGGCGAGCAACAGATGTGCGCCGTGGGACGCGGTCTAATGGCCGAACCCAAGGCCCTGATGATCGATGAGATGTCCCTGGGACTGGCTCCCGTGATCGTCACCCAAATGTTCGCTATCGTCAAGGACATCGCGTCCACCGGTGTTGGCGTGCTTCTGGTCGAACAGCACGTGAAAAACGCCCTCGAAGTGGCTGACTTCGCGACGATCATTGACGGAGGGCAAACCCGCGTCTCTGGAACTGCCGCGGACCTGCGCGAAAGCGACTTGGTCCGCGAATCGTATCTTGGAAAGTGACTAACCTTCATGTTTGCTCTGCAGAAAGTTTCGTCTGCCCCATGGGATCTGCGGATCTCAGATGTGCAGACCCCGCAGCTTGCCGACGGCGAAGTATTGTTGCAGCCGCAAGCCGTTGGAATTTGCGGATCGGATGTCCATGCGGCGCGATCAGACGAAGGCTATGAGTGGTTGCGCCCGCCACTGATATTGGGGCATGAAGTCACTGGGCTCATTGCCGCAGCGGCTCCCGGACTCGAGTCGTTGATCGGCCGTCGAGCCGTCGTCATTGCTATCGACGGGTGCGGTGAATGTTCGATCTGCCGCCAAGGTGACACCAACTATTGCGAGGCCCGCGACTGTATTGGCATCCACGCCGATGGCGGTTTGGCGGAATACCTGGCCATCCCAGCAATCCGGTTGTTTCTCCTGCCCCGTGACAGTGAACTGGATCCTGTGCTTGCTGCGCTTATTGAGCCGGCTGCAATTGCGCTTCAGGCAATCAGCCGACTTGAAATGGAACTTGCCGGAGCTCCGATAGGTGTATCCGGTCCCGGTGCCATTGGCTTGTTCTCCGGACTTGCTCTGCTCGATGCTGGCGCCTCGGTGCACATGTACGGCCCAGCAGAAGGCGCAGAATCGCGAGTGGCCTTCGCCAAGCGACTAGGTATGCATGTCGGTCAGCAAGACGACAGCTTTGCCGCAGTTGGATGGGTGGAAGCATCGGGATCGGCGGCTGCCCTCAACGCGGCTCTGCAGCGGCTGGGATTACACTCCAAAATTGTGGTGCCGGCCATGTTCCCGAATCTCACCGGCGTCAACATGAACCTGATAGTGCGCAAGGGACTGAGCTTCCATGGCACCTACGGTTATGTCCGCAGCGATTACGAAGCGGCACATCGCTTGATTCAAAAGTACCAAGGCCAGCTTAAAGAAATGATCACGATCTTTCCGTTCGAAGATTCAATCGACGCCATCGAGCGCACATCAAGGGCTGAACTGATCAAAGCAGTCATCTTAAAGGATGTGAAGCATTCACAGTGAACATCGTCAGATTTCTTACCGAAGCGGATGTCGAGTCCCTTCTGGACATGGACGACGCGCTTGAAGCCGTTGAACGTGCACTGATTGCCGTGGAAATAGGCCACGGCTCGAATGCCAAGCGCACACGGACCTCCACGGGCCCCGCTCGACTCAATCTCTTGGGCGGTACGTTCAGGGATGAAGACGGCCGCGGCATGATCGGAGCCAAGACATATGTAACCGGCTCCGGTGGTGCAAAGTTTTGGGGAATGCTCTTTGACCAAGCAGGATCCCTACTGTGCCTTTATGAAGCGGACCGTCTTGGCCAGCTGCGAACAGGAGCCGCCAGCGGAATATCCGCCCGTGCATTGGCCGCCCCGGGAGCCAGGAAGTTGGCAATGATAGGGGCTGGATACCAGGCACTCACACAAGCCGAGGCCATCGTTCGAGCAGTCGGTCTGGAAGAAGTGGCGGTTTTTGGTCGCACATACGACAAGGCTGCGGCGATGGCGGAGTCCTTGTCGAGCAAGCTCGGCATCAATGTGTATCCAGTGAAACGTCTTGAAGCGGCTTTGGAAAACGCAGATATTGTAGCCACCATGACCAACTCCCAGCAACCTGTTTTGGATGTCTGCCACCTTCGCTCGGGCGTTCACTACGTCTTTGCGGGATCCAACAACCCGGCCAACGCGGAGGCTTCGCCGGACCTTCTTGGCGCAATCGACCAGGTGTTCACCGATGACGTGGAACAAGCCAAGAACGAAGGCGGAACGCTGATTCGGGCCACCGAAGCAGGCAAGCTGAGTTGGGCGGAAGTCCGCACCCTTGGCAGCGCCCTTGCCGGTGAGAATCAGTGCCGTGATGCCTCGGCCACCACCGGCTTCGTTTCACAGGGCGTCGGTAGTTGGGACACCGCGCTCGCTGCAACGCTGTATCACCGCGCCGTATCGGTCGGCGTCGGGTCTATGACGGAAATCAACGGGGAACCAGTAAAGGGAAGACGATAAAAATGGTTGAAAGAATCGGAATTATTGGTGGCGGAATTGTCGGAATTGCCGTTGCCCGAGCCTTGAGCTCCTCCGGAGACTTCGAAGTTACCGTCTTGGAAAAGGAAGCACGCCTTGCGGCGCACCAAACTGGACACAATTCCGGGGTGGTCCATGCCGGGTTGTACTACCAGCCGGGTTCCTTGAAAGCCGAGCTATGTTCACGGGGCCGTGAGATGACACGCGACTACTGCCTGGAACGTGGTCTTCCATACCGCGAGGTCGGAAAGCTCGTGGTTGCGCTTTCGGAAGACGAATTGGGGCGGCTGGATGATATCCAGCAGCGGGCTTCAACAAACCAGGTGCCGGGACTTCGGCGGTTGTCAGCGGAAGAAATGCGTGAGGTCGAGCCGAATGTGGCCGGTGTCGCCGCAGTGCATTCCCCGCACACCGCAGTGGTTGATTACGCGGCCATCACCGAATGCATGGCTGGTGATGTGAGGGCAAACGGCGGGAGCATATTGCTGCATCAGGAAGTCACGGCCATTTCGACAACCGGCGGAGTGACCACGGTGTCGACCACCTCCGGAACTCACACATTCGATCGACTTCTGGTCTGTGCCGGCCTGCAATCAGACATCTTGGCCAAGATGGTGGGTGCCAGTCCGTCGCCAAAGATCCTGCCGTTCCGAGGCGAATACTGGTCCATGAGTGCTGAGTCAGCGCCCATGATCAAGGGCATGATCTACCCGGTACCCGACCCGCGCTTCCCGTTTCTGGGTGTCCACTTCACTCGTGGCGTCTATGACGATGTCCATGTCGGGCCCAACGCCGTTCCCGCTCTGGCGCGCGAGGGATATTCGTGGGGCAAGATTTCGTTCAAGGACACCTTCGAGTCGCTCGCCTGGCCCGGTGCCGGGGTCTTGGCCAAGAACCATTGGCTGATGGGGGTGAGGGAGGTCAGTGCTTCGTTGCTGAAGCCGCTCTACTACAAACAAGCCCAGTCCTTCGTCCCGGCGCTGAAATCTTCGCACCTGGAATCGAAAACGGCGGCAGGCGTACGTGCCCAGGCTTGGAACAAGGACGGATCGTTGCTGGACGACTTCGCGGTGGATCAGGTTGGATCTGTGACCCTGCTGAGAAATGCACCCTCTCCGGCCGCAACCTCGGCTATGGCAATCGCCGACTACGTTTTGAAGAACTTCATGAAGATCGCGACGAGATAAATCAAAGCCGCAAATATCGCATCAATAGCCGCAAGCCCCTAGACGGTCGTCCGGGGAGCTTGCTGGTATTTCTGCTTGTGCGGTTTCTGGGAGAGCTGCGCTTGTCATGAGGCTCGGGCACCGGTGAGAGCAGATTCGAACGAAATCGAAGTGAAGGCTCCCCGATACGCAATTGGTCCTAGTCCTCCGGGAGCTTTACTGCCGGTTCCAGGCATAATGCTGCCGCTCAACGAGAAAGGGCCCTCCTGACTCACCTCTATCCGCTGCCACTGAACAAAGACAGAGGGGGGGGGGGGGGGGGGCCCCCAACCCCCCCCCCGAATTTGGGGGGGAGGGGATTGGGG
>NZ_JBKKAP010000002.1:0-10663 GCF_046714615.1 Paeniglutamicibacter sp. | reverse complement strand
GGGCCTATTGCCCAACCCCCCCCCCGGCTGGGGTATTTGGGGGGCGGCGCCCCACCCCAAACGGGGTTGGGGCGGGGGCGCCGTTTTGCGTGGTGTCAGTCCGTCGTTGCGGCGGATTCCGGGGACGGGGGGCCGCACGCCCCACTGTGTCCAGGGCCATCGGAAAGCCCCGATCCGGGCCGTGGGGACCGTGCGACTGGTCACAAAATGTGCGCGGGGGGCGTAAAAAGAAGAATTGGGACTTGCGTACACGGGTTCATGCTGTACTGTGTCGTCTCGACGTACCCCTGAATCACGTAAGGATTGCATTTCGTGGCAACTGATTATGACGAGGTCCGGCCAGACGTAGCCGAGGCCCGTAAGGCCTCCCTTGAAGCGGTCAAGTCCGCAAACGCTCCCGACGCACGCAGCGTGTCCCGAGACCTGGACGAGGAAGACACCTCTGACGGTGTCGAGCTGGCAGGTGCCGACCTGTCGAACGAGGAACTGACGGTTACCGTCGTTCCACAGAAGGAAGACGAGTTCCTTTGCGGTTCCTGCTTCCTGATCCGCCATCGCACGCTGCTGGCGCGCGAGGCCAACGGCGTGGCTTACTGCCGCGACTGCGAAGGCTAGGGCGCAACACCCCCCCAGCGCCTAGAACGACTGCCGCTGCATCATTTTCCCCAAGCTGTGCGCCCCACCGCTGAAGACATCCCGTCTTCGACGGAAAGGCGCCCGCGCGAAGGGGGGCGGATGTGGCGGTTTGGCGTTTAATGCGACCTCATGCACCCGCAACACGCGATGGGCCCGCCGGTTCCGGGGGGCCCATCGCGTTGGAGGCACCGGCGGAAAACCGCGGTGCCGCTTGAAGTGTGTTGCCTAGAAGACGGTGATGTCCGGATCCCATTCGCCGGTGACCAGGTAGGAGACCTTGCGGGCCACCGATACGCCGTGGTCGCCAAAGCGCTCCAGGTAGCGGCTGGTCAGCGTGACATCGGCGGTCGTCGGGCCGGAGTGTGCCCACTCGGGTGCGGCTACGGCCTTGAAGATGGAGACGTGCAATTCATCGATCTTGGCGTTCAGGTCGATGATTTCCCGGGCAATTGCCAGGTCGCGGGTGTCCAGCAATTCGCCGACCTTGCCGGCGATCGCGATGTCGAGCTCCGCCATGGCCTTGAAGGTGGGGGCGATGGACGCCGGGACAACCTGCTGCGGGAAGCGCAGGCGCGCCAGCTGGGCCACGTGGCGGGCCAAGTCGCCCATGCGTTCCAGCGAGGCGCTCATGCGCAGTGATCCGACGATCATGCGCAGGTCCGAGGCCACGGGGCCCTGAAGCGCCAACACGTCGATGGCGCGCTCGTCCAGCTGGTTCTGCAGGAAGTCGATCTTGGCGTCCTCGGCAATGACTTCCTGGGCCAACTCGATGTCCGCATTCGTAAACGACTCATAGGCACGTTCCATGGCCGAGGCCACCAAACGGGACATCTCGATGAGTTCTTCTCCGATTTGCTGCAGATCGGCCTGGAAAACCTTACGCACGCGGGCGTCCTTTCACTACGATGTGGCACCGCGTCCGGCACGGACGACGGAACTGTTCATGTCCATTGTTACAGCACCAAGTGAATCGGCTGGGCGTACGAGGTGAACTTTTCGTGAATGAGTCGCGCCATTCGCCCGTTTGGCACGGGAGGGCGGCCGAAGCCCGGTTAGGCTAGGAGGCGTGAATGATGTCTTGCTTTCCCTTGTTGCGGGCCTCGTCGGGTTGGCCCTTGGCATTGTGGGCATCATGGCGTACCGAGGCTCGATGCTGTCCCGCGGCGGGCTGCCGGTGGTCGGTGAGCCGACGCTGCCCGAGGGCTCCGCCGAAGTGCTTTCGGTCATTGGCCGCGCCTTTGTCATCCTCGACGAGGTCGACGGGGTGGTGCGTGCCAACCCGGCCTCCTATGCCTATGGGCTGGTGCGCGGACATACGCTCATCCACGAGGAATTGCGCACCCTGGCCCGCAAGGTCCGCGCCGACGGCGTCATTGCCGAACGCGAATTCGAGCTCCCCCGCGGCACCATGGGAGCGGCGAGCGTGATCATCCATGTGCGTGTGGCCCCGCTGGGCGAGGAATACATCCTGCTGCTGGCCGATGACCGCACCGAGATCACGCGCACCGCCGCGGTCCGCAACGACTTCGTGGCCAACGTTTCGCACGAACTCAAGACCCCCGTCGGTGCGATCTCGCTGCTGGCCGAGGCCATTGACGGCGCCGCCGACGACGAGGTCGCCGTGCGCCGCTTCACCACCCGGCTGTACAAGGAATCTGCCCGCCTGGCGGCGCTGGTCCAGGACATCATCGAACTTTCCCGGCTGCAGGGCACCGACGTGGTGCTGGCGGGGGAGTCCATCGACCTCAATGAGGTGCTTGCCGAGGCCGTGGACCGCAACAAGCTGCCGGCTGAGGAAAAGCGCATCAAGATCTCCGTGGGCGGTTCCGTGGAGCAGTCGGTCTTCGGCGACAGGGACCTGCTGATGACCGCGCTGCGCAACCTCATCGACAACGCCATCCGCTACTCGCCCGAGGACACCACCGTGGGCGTGGGGCTGCGCGAGCGAGACGGGCTGATCCAGATCTCCGTCACCGACCAGGGCCCCGGCATCGCCCCGGAGGAGCAGGACCGGATCTTTGAACGCTTCTACCGCATTGATGCGGCACGCTCCCGCCAGACCGGTGGCACCGGCCTTGGCCTGAGCATCGTCAAGCACGTGGTGGCCAACCACGGCGGCGAAATCACCCTGTGGTCGCAGCCCGGACAGGGCTCGACCTTCACGGTGCGCCTGCCGATGCTTGAGGAAACCGGCGAATTAGACCAGTCGCTTCCCGCGTGGAACGACCACAAACACAAAACGGCCCATGCGCCTGGCGCGTTGCCGGAAGGAGGACGGGGATGACCCGTATTTTGCTGGTTGAGGACGAGGAATCGCTTTCGGATCCGTTGACGTACCTGCTGGAAAAGGAGGGCTTCGAGGTCCGCGTGGCCGACAACGGGTTGGACGCCGTCACCGCGTTCGAACGCCACGGCGCCGACCTGGTGCTCCTTGACCTGATGCTTCCGGGCCAGCCCGGCACCGAGGTGTTCCGCCAGATCCGCACCGTTTCGCAGGTGCCGGTGATCATGCTGACCGCCAAGGACTCGGAAATCGACAAGGTCGTTGGCCTGGAGCTGGGGGCCGACGACTATGTCACCAAGCCCTATTCCTCCCGGGAACTGGTCGCCCGCATCCGTGCGGTGTTGCGCCGCCAGGGCGAGGGCGACGAATTGGTTTCCAACATCGTTGCCGCGGGCCCGGTCCGCATGGACGTGGAACGCCACGTGGTCTCGGTGCGCAGCTCGGAGGTCCCGATGCCGCTGAAGGAATTCGAGCTGCTGGAAATGCTCCTGCGCAACGCCGGCCGGGTGCTGACCCGCGGGCAACTGATCGACCGCGTCTGGGGTTCGGACTACGTGGGGGACACCAAGACCCTCGACGTGCACGTGAAGCGGCTGCGTTCGAAGATCGAGCCGGAGCCTGCGACCCCGGTGCACCTGGTCACGGTGCGCGGACTGGGATACAAGTTCGAGGCATAGCTGCGCCGCCTGTCGGCAACACCGCAACGGGCCCGCGGGGCGTCAGCAATGACGCGCCGCGGGCCCGTTTTTGATCCCTGCGTCTATGGCTGTCACGACCTGTTCGTCGGTAAGGCGTGTGCAAAGGTCCCGTGCGCGAGCCGGCACGGCCGATAGTGCAACGGCAAAGGCGATGGGCCCGGAAGAATTCTCCGGGCCCATCGCCGTTGCCGTTTATGTCTTATTCCGTCGGCGCCTTGGCGCCGAAGCCGCCCTAGTGTGCGGCTGCCTTCTCGGACGGGGTCAGGTGCTCAAGGCTCTTCGGGTCGAAGCCGCCCGGGACGTACTCGCGGTATTCCTTGAGGGTTCCGTCGATCACCGGGATGCTGACATCGGCGGAGCCCGAGCCGACGCTCAGGGTCGCCTCGGCCTGGGCGCCGGGCAGCACGCCGGTGGAAGGGAGGGTCTTTGCGTTTTCGGTCTTTTCAAGCGACACGACGCTCTTGGCCGGGACGTTGATGCTGACCGAGCCGGTGGAAAGCGTCAGGCCCAGGGTCTGGGCAGCCGCGGTGGTGTTGACCAGGGAGCCGATCAGTCGGGCCTCGTCGGTGGCGCTCTTGGTGACGAGCATCAGGTTGCGGACTTCAAGGTCGCCAACGTTAAGCACGATTCCATCGGATGCGGCGTACTGGAAGGTCGTCGCCTGCTCATTGATGGCACCACAGCTGGTGACACCGAGGGACAACATGGCAAGGGCTGCTGCGGCAACGACGCGGCGTCCACGGTTCTTCTGTGCGGTCATCACGGCACAAACTCCTCAATCAGGTTCGAGTTCGGGTGAGCTCGTGGGCACACGGGATACACCCGAGGGAGCCACTCTCGCCCCTAGCCTAATGGGTTTTGCCGCAAATGTATGATTCGGCCACCGGCGTAAGTGTCATCAATCTGCTGATCACAGCCCTGAAACGACCCGAAATGATTGTTTTGCATAGCAGGAGATCGGCCGCTTGGGAAGACCCAAAACCCCGCCGTTGCAAGGGAGTAGGGGAGCCCCCGAAATCAATTTGCCCAACAATCGTGGTAAACTGGGTAGTGGGAAAGGGGTTTATCCACATGGTTTTTGAGGTTGGCGAGACAGTTGTCTACCCGCACCACGGTGCAGCAATGATCGAAGAGATCAAGATGCGCACCATCAAGGGCGAAGAGAAGATGTATCTCAAGCTTAAGGTTGCCCAGGGTGATCTGACCATCGAGGTTCCGGCAGAAAATGTCGATCTCGTTGGTGTGCGCGACGTAGTTGGTCAGGAGGGCTTGGACCACGTCTTCGACGTGTTGCGGGCCGAGTTTACAGAAGAGCCTACCAACTGGTCACGCCGTTACAAGGCAAACCTGGAAAAGCTTGCTTCCGGCGACGTTATCAAGGTTGCGGAGGTCGTTCGCGACCTGTGGCGCCGCGATAACGACCGTGGCCTTTCCGCAGGCGAAAAGCGCATGCTTGCAAAGGCCCGCCAGATCCTGATCAGCGAACTGGCACTGGCCAAGAAGCTGGACGAGGAAAAGGCCGAGAGCGTGCTCGACGAGGTCTTGGCCTCGTAGCAGCCACGAGTTCTATTTGGTTTTGAACCCCGGCGGGGGTCCGAAACACCGCAAGGTGTTTCGGACCCCCACCGGCATTTAAGCCCGCGAGAGCCATCGCTTGGCGAGTCGGCTGCAGGGTGGGGAACCCCGCTAGGCTGGAGGGCGTGAGCGCCCCAACTTCGTTTAGCGAGCAAGAGATCCACCAGACCGCAATCATCGTGGTCGCCGCCGGTTCCGGGACCAGGCTGGGCTACGGCATCCCCAAGGCACTGGTGCCGCTGGGCGGACGATCCCTGCTGGAACACGCGCTGGACCGGATCCAGCTGGCCGGCTGCGCGACCCAAGTCATTGCCGTGCTGCCGGACGGGAACGAAGACCTTGTTTCCCGCGCGGCAAACCATCCGCTGCGCCCACGCTGCGTCAGTGGGGGAGCGACCCGCAACGACTCGGTGCGCGCCGGACTCGCGGCCCTGGAACCGGGGACCGAACGCGTCCTGATCCACGACGCCGCCCGCGCGCTGACCCCGCCGGAAGTCTTCCGACAGGTGGTGGCCGCGCTTCTTGCCGGGGCACGGGCAGTGATTCCGGTCGTTCCGGTGGTGGACACCATCAAGCAGGTAACCACCGACCCGGGTCGGGACCGGCCGCACGTCACCGGCACACCGGCCCGCGAGATGCTGCGGGCGGTGCAAACCCCGCAGGGCTTCCACGCTCCCACCCTGTTGGCGGCACACCAACGCGCTGCCGGATGGGAACGTTCCGAGGCCGAGGCCATCACCGACGACGCCATGCTCATGGAAATGCTGGGCGAGCGCGTGGACACGGTCCCCGGCGCCGCCGCGGCCCTGAAGATCACCACCAAACCCGACCTCGTCCTGGCCGAATCGATGCTGCCGGCACACCCCGTGAAGGAAACCCCCATGACCCGGCAAACCTGCGACCATCCGGCCCCGCTGATCCCGCGCACCGGCATTGGCATCGACGTGCATGCCGTCGCTGACCCTTCCGAGCCGCGCCCCATGTGGCTGGCCGGGCTGCACTTCCCCGAGGACCAGGGCCTGTCGGGCCACTCGGACGGAGACGCGGTGGCCCATGCTGCCTGCGATGCGCTCTTCTCCGCCGCCGGAATCGGGGACCTGGGCACGCACTTCGGCACCGACCGCCCCGAATATGCCGGGGCCCCGGGAACCACATTGTTGGCCGAGGCCGCGCGCCTGGTACGCGCTGCGGGATTCGAGATCGGCAACGTAGCCGTCCAGTTCGTCGGACGGCGTCCCAAGTTCGCCGCCCGCCGGTTGGAGGCAGACGCCGTGTTGAGCGAGGCGGCCGGGGCCCCGGTCAGCGTCACCGCCACCACCTCCGACGGACTGGGCTACGAGGGGACGGGCGCGGGAATCACGGCGTACGCGACCGCATTGGTGTATTCGGTTCGCTGAAAAACGCCGCTCGCAGCGCACCGGGTGTTTGACCGCCTCGGATAACCTGTACTGGTGAGCATCCGTTTTTACGACACCAAGCAGGCAGCGACCCGGGACTTCGTTCCCCTGACCGAGGGCAAGGTCGGGCTGTACTATTGCGGCGCCACCGTCCAGGGCATGCCGCACGTGGGTCACGTCCGCAGTGCCATCGCCTTCGACATCCTCACCCGCTGGCTGGAAAACCGCGGCTTCGAGGTCACCGTGGTCCGCAACGTGACGGACATCGACGACAAGATCCTGGAGAAGTCGGCAGCATCCTTCGCCGAGGACTTCGAGGAAAACGGCGACTACTTCGCCCGAGAGGAGTGGTTCGCCCTGGCCTACCGCTTCGAGCAGGAATTCAACTCGGCCTACGACACCCTCGGGGTGCGCCGTCCCACCTACGAACCGCGCGCCACCGGGCACATCCCGGAAATGCACCAGCTCATTGCCCAACTCATCGAGGCCGGCCACGCCTACCCGGCGCTGGATGACTCGGGCGACGTCTACTTCGACGTCCGCTCCTTCCAGGCCTACGGCACCTTGACCCACCAAAACGTCGATGACATGCAGGGCGCCCCGGACGCGGATCCGCGCGGCAAGAAAGATGCTCGCGACTTCGCCCTCTGGAAGGGCCACAAGGACACCGACCCGGCCACCGCCTCCTGGCCCAGCCCCTGGGGCACCGGCCGCCCGGGATGGCACCTGGAATGCTCGGCCATGGTCACCAAGTACCTGGGTACCGCGTTCGACATCCACGGCGGGGGGCTCGACCTGCGCTTCCCCCACCACGAAAATGAGATGGCTCAGTCCATGGCCGCCGGCCACGACTTCGCCAACTTCTGGATGCACAACGGCATGGTCACCTATGAGGGTGAAAAGATGTCCAAGTCCATCGGCAACACCATCTCCCCGACCGAAATGCTGGAAATGGCAAGCCCCCGGGCCGTGCGCTACTTCCTGGGCCAGGCGCACTACCGCTCCCAGCTGGACTACCGCCCCGATTCCCTCGCCGAGGCCACGTCCGCGATCGAGCGCATCGACACCTTCGTGGCCAATGCGCTGGACCGCATCCACGGCGTGGGTCCCACGGAGGACTTCTCCATCGACATGCACCACTTCGAGGTGACCGAGGCCTTCGCCAACGCCATGAACGATGACCTCAACGTGCCCCAGGCGCTGGCGTCGCTGCATGAGACGGTGCGCCGCGGCAACACCGCGCTGGCCGCAGGCGACCTCGAGGCGGCCGACGAAGCTATGCAGCAGGTCATGGCCATGACCTACACACTGGGACTGGACGACACCGTCGAGGCAGGCGGGGCCGCCGATGCCGCGCAGTCCGCCGCACTTTCGGTGCTTGTTGCCGCGCAATTGGCCGACCGGGCGGCCGCCCGCGAGGCCAAGGACTGGGCGCGTTCGGATGCCATCCGCGACACCCTGGCCAAGGCAGGAATCGTCGTTGAGGACTCGGCGGACGGCGCCCGCTGGAGCCTGAAAGCGTAAGTTGCCACACAAAGGGCGAGGAATTTGCGTTCCTTGTCGCTAAAATGGGCGGGGCGGTGAGTGAAATCGCCGTGCCGTCCGCCCCGATCCAAGGAATACACCATCATGTCTGCTGCACAGAAGCGTTCCGGCGCCATACGCAAGAGCAAGAAGGGCCCCTCCGTCGGAACCGGCGGATATGGCCGCAAGGCGCTTGAGGGCAAGGGCCCCACGCCCAAGGCCGAGGACCGCTCGTACCACAAGGCCTTCAAGAACAAGGAGCTTGCCGAGCGCTCCGCCGCCAAGCGCGGTCCGTCCAAGGGCGGCTCCGCACCGCGCGGCCGCAGCACCGGTGGACGTTCGAAGAGCAGCGAAGAGCTGGTCACCGGACGCAACTCGGTCGTCGAGGCACTGCGCGCCGGCATCCCGGCCAAGGCCCTGCACGTGGCCATCCGCATCGACATGGACGAGCGCGTGCGCGATTCCCTGAAGATCGCCTCCGAACGCGGCATCCCCGTGATGGAAACCGGCAAGCCGGAACTGGACCGGATGACCGACGAGGCGATCCACCAGGGCCTGGTCCTGCAGATCCCGCCCTACGACTACGCCGATGCGCTGGAAACCGTCAAGGCCACCATTTCCAAGCACCGCAAGGGCTACATCAAGAACGCCCCGCTCTTCATTGCACTGGACGGCATCACCGACCCGCGCAACCTCGGTGCGATCATCCGTTCGGCCTCGGCCTTCAACGCCCACGCCGTGATTGTTCCCGAGCGCCGCTCGGTGGGCATGACCGCCTCGGCCTGGAAGACCAGTGCCGGTGCGGCTGTGCGCGTGCCCGTCACTCGCGCCCCCAACCTGACCTCCACGCTCAAGGGCATGAAGGAAGCCGGCGTGTTCGTCATCGGCCTGGACGGCGAGGGCGACGTTTCGCTTCCGGATCTTGGCCTGGCCACCGATCCGCTGTGCATCGTGGTGGGTTCCGAGGGCAAGGGCCTGTCCCGCCTCGTTCGCGAGAACTGCGACATGATCGTCTCGATCCCGATCAACTCCTCCATGGAGTCGTTGAACGCATCGATGGCCGTGGGCATCACGCTTTACGAGGTTTCGCGCAAGCGCAGCGCGTAAGGCGACACCGTGCACCGGGCACTGTCCGGATGGCACTAGAATTTCATGAAAGTGGTTCGACGTTTCTGGCAAGGAAACGTCGGACCACTTTCTTCGTTAACGAGAGTTCCATTCCGCAGCCGGGGGCCGCCGGCTGCGGGATGGCTATTCCCAAGCCCGCCGATTCTCGATAGCGTGAACTGCATCGGAACCCCCGCTGCCGGAGGGCAACACGGGGCGCCCCGGTGCGATGCAACGAGGGGGATGAGAAACGCCATGGGTCCAGCGCAGCTCGACGCCGATGACTATGCGCCGCACAGGCTTGAGGAATCACTGGGAGCGCCGTTGCATGTGCGACCCGAAATCCTCGAGGCGGTTGAACGCGGCGAAGACAAATCCCCGCATGCGGTCCTCGGACCCCACTTGAACCTGTTGGGACATGTGTGCGTGCGAACTCTGCAGCGCGATGCCCTGGCCCTCAACATCCTGACTTCCACGGCCACGGTGCCAATGATTCGCGAGCACGGCGATATCTGGGTGGGCTTGATCGAGTCCAAGGACACCGGCCGGGTACCCGACTACCGGATCCAGCGCATTGAGCTCGGGGGTGTGCGCGTGATCGATGATCCATACCGGCACACCCCGCGCTTGGGAGAGCTGGAGCTCCATCGCCTTCGGACCGGCGGAACGCAGATGCAGGAACTGTTGCTCGGTGCACATCCACAGCATTACTCCTCACCCATGGGGAATGTGGAAGGCACGGGATTCGTCGTCAGGCAGGATGAGGCGATAGCCGTCCGGGTATGCGGCGACTTCAATATCTGGAACGGTTCCGCTCATGCCATGCGCCAGCTTGGACATAGCGGGATCTGGGAAATCTTTATCCCCGGTGTCGCGGTCGGATCCAAATACCGGTTCGAATACCTGGAACCCACCGGCACATGGGTCGAGTATGCGGACCCCGCCGGCCATTATTCGACAGAAGACCCCGACACCATATGCGTGGTCCAGCCCGAGGGGTTTGAAGCCTAGAACTGTGGGCTGGCTCAGGGGGCCCTGAATCCCAGACATCAAGCGGTAATTCTTATGGGCCAGCTCACAGAAAGCATTTCGGCTTGGTTTAGTGATTTTCCGACGTCGGAGGATTGAAGTTCCCCGTCTTCCCGGGGTTTTGGTGCTCCGCCGGTGCAGGTGCCCGCCGTTTGGACATTCCGGCCGGATGCGCGTAGAGTTATTTCTCGCACCGAGCACCGCAACGTAGCCCGAAAGGGTGAAGCGCGGAGCCGATTGCAAGGAATTCCAAATGAACTTCGGAAGTCGATTTGACTCCGGGTTTGAATGGGTCTAAGATAGTAAAGTTGCTCCAGAGCGAAGCGCCGGCAGGAATCATAAGCCCGGGTCGTGGAGGTTGGAAGCGTCTGTTGTTTGAGAACTCAATAGTGTGCCAAGTTTGTTGATACCAA
>NZ_JBKKAP010000001.1:0-12807 GCF_046714615.1 Paeniglutamicibacter sp. | reverse complement strand
GGGGGGGGGGCGGCCGCGCGGGGGGCGGCTCGCTGGCCGGGGGGGTGGGCGTGGACGGCGCCGCGGGGGGGGGCGCCCCCCCACTTGCCCGACCACTTCGGGTCGGCGAGCTCCATCATCGAGGACGGCAGGTCCTGTTCGCTGATGAGGTCCTTGTTGTAGACCAGCACGGTGGACCGGGCCGCGATCGGCGCCCAGAGCCGGGACGACGGAGCGAGGCCGTCACGGACCTGGTCCAGGGCGGTTCCCTCCACCGGCGCGAGAAGCCCCTCGCGTTCGACGAGGGTCATGGCCGGGGAGTTCTCGGTGAGGAACACGTCGGCCGGAGAGGAGTTGCCCTCTTTCACGATCATGTGGCCCATGGAGGAGTCCTGGCCGTCGCGGACCTGGGTCGGGATGCCGGTCTCCTGGGTGAACTCCGCGGCAACGGCCTTGGTGACCTCGATGTGCTGGGCGGAGTAGATCTGCAGCGTGTCGGGCTGCGGCGCGTAGGCCTCCTCGCCGGCCTGGCCGCCGGAGCAGGCGGCCAAGGCCAGCGGCAGTGCGAATGCAATGGCGAGCAAGGGACGGTGTTTGGGGATCATGGCGTTCTTTCATTCCATCGGTTGGGTGCGGGGACCAGGTCCTGCAGGCGCCGCATGGGGCGGTCGGCCAGGCGCCAGAGCAGGCATCCGACCCCCAGTGCGGCCACCGTCTCGACAACGTCGTTCTCGAAGGCGGAGAGCACCAGGAACTGGACCAGGTAAATGTACAGGGAGGCGGCGGCCAGCAGGCCCAGCAGGGGCAGCAGGAACGCGGGTACCCGCATCCGTGGAACCAGGATCAGGGCGGCGAGGCCGGCAACGACGACGGCATTGCGCAGGGGCTGGTCGGCAAAGAACGTTGCGCCGCCGATTACGCCCAGGGCCAGGGTCAGCCAGCGGCGCCGGCGGGTGTCGGCATGGGCCGCGGCCGCGCCCACGCCCACCAGCCACAGGGTCGTCGGCATGATCGATTGCGCCATCGAGTCCTCCGTCAGCGCCAGGACAGCGAATCGGGGCACCAGGGCCACGGCGGTGAAACAGGCGGCCACGCCCCAGGGGTCGGCCTTCCACGCCCGGGCGAGGGCCGGAACGGAGATCACCGCGGTGAGCACCAGGAGGCTGGCGACGAGGGCGTCGATGAACCAGTACTCGTTGCGCGTGGATCCTTCGGTGGTGTCGCCGACCAGCCAGTGGCTGAGCAGGATGTTGGACCATCCGTAGCGTCCGGTCGTGAGCATGGCGAACAGCGCGATGAGCATCGTCGGGACGGCCACGCCGATCAGGATCCGTGCTGTGGCCCGCCACCGGTCGGCCACACCGGGCGCGGAGAGTCCGAAGCGGACGGTGTTGTAGCCGGCAATGGCCAGCAGCAGGTGTGCCCCACCCATGACGTCGAACAGGTCCGCGTGGGAGCCGCAGATGGCCACGACGGCCAGCGCGCGCAGGACGACGGAGGTCTCGACGGTGCGCCAGGCCCGGGGCTGGCGGCCGCGCGTTCCGGCAAGACCGGCGGCGGATCCCGCAGCGGAGGGCGCGGTGCGCCGGTGTGCGGCCAGGTCCGCCAACTCGGACAGGGTGCGATGGTGCCAACCGCGGGGCAGCGGCCCTACGATGCCCTCGAGACGGAGGGAGGCTTGGACGTGGCTGAGCGAATCCCCGCCGTGCTGGACGAAGCTGCGGCCAAGGTCGACGGAGTCGGTGCCCAACACCTCCGAGACAACCTTCGCGACCTCGGCGGCCGCGCTCTTGGCCCCGGCAGGGGACGCTGCCGCGGCGGCATCCCCGGCGGCGCCGGCGAGCACCAGCGCCGTGCAGCCGGGCCGGTCCAGCTTCCCGTTGGCCAGGCGCGGCAGCTCGGCGACCGCGACGGCGACAGCTGCGGCGCCCAGTCCCGAGGCCTGCCCGGCGATCCGTCGGGCTTCGGCCGCGGTGGCATCGGGGGCTCCTCCAGTCCGGGGCTCGACGGCGACCAGCAGCCGGGTTCCGTCCCCGCCCACGCACGCCGTGTGACCTGCCGCATCCAGGGCATGCTCGACGGCGGCCACGTCAATGCGCACACCCATGATTTTGACGAATCCGGAGCGCCGCCCGACAATCCTCAGCAGCCCGTCGGGGCCGATGCGCCCGAGGTCCCCGGTGCGCAGCTCGGTCAGCATCGGGCCAAGCGCCAAGTCGTCGGGGTGTTCGGCGTATCCCATCATGACGCCGGGACCGCGCACGACGACTTCGCCGGCTCCGTCGACCGCCTCGGGCACGGTCGTGTCCAAATGCAGGGAGGTTCCGGAGACGGGGTTGCCCACGGCGTCGGGGTTCTCTGCGGCCAGGGCCGGATCGAGGACGCAGATCCGGGCGGTGGCTTCCGTCTGCCCGTACATCACCGACAGTCCCCACCCCTGCGCGCGGCCGAGGTCGGCGGTGCGCCGGACACGGTCCGGGTGCATGCGGCCACCGGCCTGGGCTATCAGTCGCAGCGAGGGGTGGTTCAACTCGAGTATGCCGGTGGATTCCATGAGCTCGACCATGTGGGGCACGACGGCCAGATTGGTGACGCCGAGGCCGTCGATGGCGTCCCAGAGGGACCCGTCGAGGACCGAGTCCTCGTGCAAGACGACGGACGCGCCGGCGACCAGGTGCGAGTGGAGGACTGAGAGTCCGAAGCAGTAGTGCAGGGGGAGGCTGGTGATTGCCCGGTCGGCTTCGGAAAGGCGCAGTGCCTTGGCGATGGCGGCGGCATTGGCGGCGAGGTTTCGATGGGAGAGCCTGACGAGCTTGGGAGATCCGGTGCTCCCGGAGGTGCTCAGCAGCAGCGCCAGGTCGGGGTGCAGCACGTGGCGCGGGCCGCGGGAGCCGAACTCGAACGGGTGCTCCGGGTCGCCGGTCGCGGTCACATCTGGCCGGTAACGCTCGAGCATCGCCGCCGCCCGGGGCTCGTCCGAGGTCACGAGCGCGACGTGGCCGGCCTCGAGCGTCGCGAGGTAGGCGGCGACACTGTGCACTTCGGAGCGCAACGGCAGGTGCACCAGGCGCTTCCCGGTCGCGGCGTCCGGGAGATGGAGGACGAGCCGGTCCACGGCCGCGCGCAGCTCACCGTACGATATGGCTTCTCCGGCCGCGGTCAGCAACGCAGGCAGTGCCGCCCGGGGGGAGCCGAAGGCACGGTCCAACAGTGAATCGTTGCCAGCGGCCGGGGCTATGTGGTCTTGCACGGGTGTTTGCGTCACGAACGCTAAGGTTAGCCTAAGGCAGGTAGACAAGAGAACCATGAGGCAATTTATGGCGGAGGTATGGTGGTCCTCGCTCACTGCGGCCGGGCTCGGGCTCTTGGACATGCTTGACCCCACCGAACGCTCCCGGCTGGAGTCGTTTGAAAGGCCTGCTGACGGCGGACGATTCCTGGTGGGGGCAGCACTGCTCCGCGTAGCCGTCGCCTCCCATGCCGGCATCGCCCCGGCCGACGTCTCCGTCGACCGAACCTGCAGCGAATGTGGCGCACCTCACGGCGCGCCCCGCATCGTGAACCCGCGGATGGCCGCGCCGTGGGTGTCCGTGTCGCACTCCGGGGTGCTCATCGTCGTGGCGCTCAGCACGAAGGGACCGATCGGAGTGGACGTGCAGCGGATCGCCGACCTGAATGACCCGGCGACCGCCGCAGAATGGGTCCAACAGGAGGCGCTGTTCAAGGCGCGGTCCGGTGGGCCCGCGGCCGGCGGTTCGGTGTGCGAGTTGCAAGCCCCGTTGGCGGGCTACGCCGCCGCCGCGGCGCTTCCGGCCCGCGAGGACCTTGACATTGCCTTCCTGAACTGGCCCTGACGGCGTCGAGACCCCGCCAAGCGATGGAGTGCTTTCTGCACTCCGCTGGCCCCAGGAATCAGCAGGAACGGCACGACCTTGCAGGTGGCCATGGTCGCAGGCCTGGCCTTCTCCGGGGCAGCGCTCGGCGTTTCATGAAGGGAATTAGGCGGAGGGACAGGGGCCGGGACCCGCATCGCATCAAGCGTCCGTGGTTTGCCGGCGCGAATGCCTTGCTCCCGGTTTCCATGGAGCGCGGCATAGGCCGGAGAGCCACTGTTGATGTCCAGCGGAGTCCCGACTTCTTCGACGATACTCTTTTGGTCGGGCTTGTCCACCGTGCCGCGGCTCCAGACGTTGCCTGCAAGGGATTCGGTAGATTCCTGTGGGCCCCGAACTTCTGGGAAGCAGGTCTTTTGCGGTCATATTCCGGTCACGGTTCGTCATCTTGTGGAGGATCTCGAGGGCGGCTGCCCTTGTCGGGAATCGGATGGATGAACACCTGGGGGCGGGGCTGTGAGGGATGGTCGGATCCAGATAATCTCCCGGAAACCGCACCTGATCTGTGCGAATGGTTGAATCTTTGAGTTGCTGGTGGTCTGTTGAAGCTGACGGGCGTCTGGGCGGGTCGGTGCCAATTTTCTTGCAGCGCGAATGCGGTGCTCCTTGGATAAGGCGATGCCCGTGGGAACTAATCCATTTGTATTAGGTTAGCCACGCCTAATAGCGTCTCGGTCGATGGCTCTTCAGCCGGAACTCGCTGCGGTCTCGTTCGCCGCCGCATTGTCGCGATTTGGAGACCGAACAGCAGTGCACCTAGACGGCGCCACCGTGAGTTGCGCTGATCCATTCAACTCGCAAACTTCCAAAGGATAAATCAGTGAACAACGTCCAATCCGTGGTCCCTGTGGTCGTCGGTGCATCCGTTGCCGAAACACCTGCCAGCGACATGGGAGAAGCGTCCCCCCATGGACGCTCTTCGGTGCCTGCGGCACAGATGTCCGTCGCCGTTGCCACGGGCCGTGAGGGGCTTCGCGATGACTTGATCCGGCCCCTTCTGCTCAGTGGCGTTTGTGCGGTCGGCTGGGCAGCAGCGATACTTGCGGGCCACTATTGTGACTTCGGACCGATGTTGCACCGGATCGGGCTGGCCGTGCATATCCTGGCACTGGTCTTTTCCTTTGGGACCATTCTGGTGATTGACTGGATCGGCTTCCTGTGGCTCTTGGGAAAGCGCGCGATCCACGAACCAGGTCGCCTTGAAGCGGCAGCCAAGCCCCTGATTTGGGGTGGACTGGCGCTGCTCTTGGCCTCTGGCGCCCTCATCCATCCGGACCTGAGCAGCACGCCCACGCGTGTGAAACTTGCTTGCGTGTTGGTTCTCATGCTCAATGGCCTCTGGATCGCGCCGGTCATGCGCCGGGTCCTTGCCCTGCCGCCGGACACGCGGTTCGGTGCCGTTGGCCGATGGCTTCGGATGCGGCTGATGATCGCCCTGGCAATCTCCCAGACATGCTGGTGGTCGGCAGCACTCATCGGCATGCTTAACAGCACGCTTCGGCGCTGGTCGGGCTCCTGATGTGCGGTGCGGCCCACCGGGACGAACTACTCGTCCAGGACCGCTTCGCCAGCCGGCCCCTCATGAAGCGGGCAACGATTCTCCGGAAGGCCCTGGGGCGCAGTGCTCCTCAACGGTGCAGATCCCAGACGATGCGAGGGGCGCAGCCCGGCTTTAGCGGTCCACGAATTCGACAGGCGACACCGGTCGGCTGCCAACGTCCAATCGCACCGGAGTTCTCGGCTAGACCCCCACCGGAGACACGTCCGAGCTCGATCGCCTGGGCGCCATTTGGGGGCATGCAGCGCACGGCAAATTTTCTGGATTTGCAGCGCCAGGACTCGTTCCCCTGGGATCAGACACATCCCGTCGCAATGAGACGCGCACAACGCGGTGATCAGCCGTGGAACCGGTAACCGCCGCTGGCCCGTTTCGAGTCGTGACTGCGGCGCCCCTGATCTCCAACCTCATTCGCAATCAACTCATAGGCCACCTAAAGCACCGCAGGGTGGCCACCAACACCAACACCAACTAAGGATCTAAGATGCTTCGTAAAACCCTGGCCATTGTGGCCGCACCGCTTGCCCTCGCTTCACTCGCCGGATGCGGGGCCCAGGTCGCCGCCAGCGAGAAAGGGTTCACCGTTCCGGCCGGCGTCACCGAACAGTACGAGGTGCTCGCCAACGAGGTCGCCGAGAAGGGCAAGACCGTCACCTCCGGAGACTGGACCGTCAACCTGATCACCGAGGCCGCCGAACCATGGTTCGACGAGCATGCCTCCCATTTCCGCGCCCCGAAGTCCGGCGAGACCCACCACATCGAAATCATCCCGACCGAGACGGCCACCGGCCGGATCGTCCCCAACGTGCCCATCACCCTTGAGGTTCTCGACGGGAACAACAAGGTCGTGCAGGAGATGGCACTGAACTTCTACTACTCCACCTTCTACCACTACGCCAACAACTTCACGGTGCCCGATGACGGTACCTACACCCTGCGCGCCACCCTTGGCGTCCCGGCATTCAACCGCCACGGCGAGGAATCCGAGACGCCCGCCCTGGCCAAGGGCGCAACCGTCGAGTTCACGGACGTCGAGCTGACCAGCGAGTGACATGTGAGAGGCTCGGGGCTGTTTTGTTCCGCCCCGAGCCTTTCCCGGGATCAAGACGGTTTCGTCCACGTCATCCTCACTCTTCTATTTGGCGTGGCCGTTGCCTTCGGCCCATCTCTAACACCACAACCAAGCGAGAGCGCGGAAGTGACTGGTAAGCCACGATCCGCCCGGTGCAGTCGGCCTTATCCGGGGGAGAACCGGAAAATTCGACAGCCAGGTCAATGACCTGCCAAAAACAGCGGCTGGCCCACGGGTGATGCCGAGCGCGATCGGACGACTGGCGTCGGGTCAGTCGGGCGTGGTGCGGGTCGGGCTACGACACGGCATCGTCCAGGGCCGACCTAGCGTTCTCACGTGGTAGGTGCTGTCAACACGAGACGCCGAAAAGTGACCTGGGTGCGCTTGATTTGGCCAGGCCAGGTCATTTTTCGGTTGGGCCAAAGACTGGCCCGACACCCTCGTCGCCGGCGCCGGATCGGCATGCATCCGACCCTTTCCGTTCCGCACCGAAATCCAGGTTGTCGTTCCGACCCGCAAGTTTGAAGCTTCATTGATTCGATGCGCCACCCTCATAGATGTAACTGCTGTTACACTCCTAATTGTGACAGAAAATATCCAGTGGGTACTTCTATTCCCGCAGATTCCTTCCGAACCCTCCCGTCACCGGGTGGCGGTCTGGCGGCAGCTGCGCAAGGCCGGGGCCGTCACCATATCCTCCGGGGTGTGGGCGCTGCCGACCGGACCGGCATTCCAAGCCGACCTGGACCGGGCCGGGGAACTGTGCCGCAAGGGCGGCGGCAGCTTCGCCGTTATCGACGCTTCCCCCCGCGATGAAGCCTCGGCGGCACTGATCCGGGACGCCTTCAAGGCGGCACGTCTCGATGAATGGGCCGAGTTCCTGGCCGATTGCGGCAAATTCGAGCAGGAGATCGCCAAGGAAATCCGGAAGCAGAAATTCACCTTCGCGGAGCTCGAGGAAGAGGAGCAAAGCCTCGACCGACTGCGCCGCTGGTACCGGGACCTGAAAAAACGCGACGTCCTGGAACTACCGGAAGCAAAAACCGCCCACGACCGCTTGCGCACCTGCACCACAATCTTGGAGGACTACGCCGAACAGGTCTACCAAGCGGTTCACGGGACCCTGCCCCACGAGGATGCCGAACAACCCGATACGCCCCGGGGACCGCTAGGAGAAACAGCATGAACCGTCCAGCAAAACCCAAAAGCGCACCCACGCTGACGGCGCCGGCCGGCGTAGCAGGGCCCGCCCGGTGGGCGCTGGCCCCGCTGTATGCCGCCGGATTCACCACCGCGTTCGGGGCCCACAGCATCGCGGCCGGCCTGGGCGCCGAGAGCGGCGGCATCGGACTCGGTCTGCTCACCTTCGGCATTCTCCTGGCCCTCTACGACGTCGCCGAGGTCATCCTCAAGCCCATCTTCGGTTCCCTCAGCGACAGGATCGGGGCAAAGCCCGTGATCGTTGCCGGCCTGGCAGCTTTCACCCTCGCCTCGCTGGTCGGAACGCTGGGCACCACACCGCTCATCTTGGGGCTCGCCCGGCTGGGCCAAGGGGCGGCGGCCTCGGCGTTCTCTCCCGCGTCTTCGGCAGCCGTGGCCCGGCTCGCCGGACCAGCCGTCGGCAGCTACTTCGGAAAGTACGGGTCGTGGAAGAGCATGGGCTACGTGCTGGGACCGCTGCTGGGTGCCGCGCTCATCTGGGTCGGCGGATTCCCCGCCCTCTTCCTGGCGATGGCCATCGTCGCGGCCGCAGCCGCTGTGTGGACCTGGATCGCCATGCCCGACCTTCCGGTGCTGCCCCGCCCGCGCTACACGGTCGCGGACCTGGTCCGGCAAAGCACCGAACGCTCATTCCTCGTCCCCACCCTGGCGCTTGCCGCGGCCACCAGCGCACTCGGGGTGGCCGTCGGATTCTTGCCTCTTCTGGGCACCGAGCTCCGGATGCCGGTGGGCGCCAGCATGGCAGTGGTGGCCATCCTGGCCTTGTCTTCATCCCTCACGCAGCCGCTGGCCGGCAGGTTGCGGGACCGCGGACAGATCTCGTCGCGCTCCGGCATCGGCTGGGGACTGGCCTTGGTCGTTGTCGGCGTTGCCACCCTGGCCCTGGTTCCGACGCCCTTCACGCTCTACGTTTCAGCGGTCGTCATTGGCTGCGGCATCGGCATCACCACGCCCCTGGGCTTCGCCCACCTCGCCGCCACGACCCCGCCGGAACGGATCGGACGCACCATGGGTTCGGCGGAACTCGGACGGGAGGCCGGCGATGCGGGTGGACCGCTGATCGTCGGCGTCATCGCCTCGAGCGTGAGCCTTGCCGCCGGCCTAGGGACCCTCGCGTTCCTCATCGCTGCCATCGCCGTGGTGTGCGTGGCATTCCTGGGCCATGGCACCCGCCCGCGAACCTGAGATCCGGGGCCGCCATGGACGGCCGGCTCGTTTGCCAGGACACACACGCGACTGCGGCCCGCGGCATCTACGGTTGCAACATTTAGCGCTTCAAGCCACAGTTCATGCGCCCGCAGGTACTCAACCGCTCTCGCGCCGCAGTGTGCTGATTCAGACTGTCCTAGTGATCGACCCTCTAACGGAACCAGACTTTCATGTGAATCCGAGAATTCTTAAAACTCTCGGATACCAGCGATGCCCAGTGCAATCCCACCGCCAACGATAAAGTGCCTGTCGAAAAATGTCCCAGTGGAGGTTCCTCTGACGGACTCACGAGTCGCAGTGCAGAGGACTTCGGCGCCCGGTCACAACATGTGCCACGTGGCTTCGCACGAATACGTCTCGGACAGACGGTGCGGCCGTTGACGGAGACTTGGCCGTTTACTTTTCGTAATTGCGCACCTGTTTGCGTCATGTCCTTATTCATGAGCCAGAATAATTTCACCGGCTTGCTGTGGCGCGCGACCAATTCCCGCCACGTCGGATACGAGTCGTGACCGTCTGATCTGCCTCGACCGGGACCCCACTGTTATTGGCTTGGCTTCATAACCACTCCGACAGGACGGAACACCTGGATTCCACGGTTTCAAAGACTTCGTGAAAGCTGCTGACGGTTCATACATGGTGATCGACGTCTGGCCACCCCGTCCGCGTCAGTGCTTCCGAAGCGCAGCACAGCAGTGCCCATCGAGGAAGCGATTGAAAGGGCGCTGGCGAAGTTGGCCATGCAAGCGACGCATTCCCGAGAGGCTTTGCTATTCGTCTGTGTCTCCGCTACCTGTGCTTTTGGCGTCTTCCAGCTGGTCAACCGTGATATGTTCGGTTTGATTCACAGGCCCGGCGCTTCCCGGCATGGTCGCCGGCACGCACGGACGGATGGAGCGGCTGGAAGGCTGGGTATGGAACGGTTCTGGACGAGGCCGATGGTGGTGCTCACCCTGATCCTGGGCGTGAACTACATTGCCCGGCGCTGGGCCGCCTCGAACGTCGTCCTTCACGCCCTGCCGGAGTACCCGACGCCCGTGGACCTGGGCGTGGACATCAGCGTCAGGACCCGCAGCCTGCGGGCCGAGATCAGCGCCTTCGGCGCCATCGACCCCCAACTGGATACCGAGGTCAACGGAATGCCGGGACCGGAGGCGGAGTCCGGGCGCGGCCTGGCCCTGATCCGGGCCCTGGTCACCACCGTCACCTTCGCCCGGCAAGACGGCACCAACACCTGGGTCCTTTCCCGGGATTCGACACCGCACTCATAAGAAGGGAATTTCCATGACACCCGGACCCGCGCGCCTTTTGGCGGGGCTTGATGAGCTGTCGCCTCTGCGCAAGCAAATGCCGTTCGTGGCGTTGTTCCTCACCGCAGCGCTCATGGCCGGGTTGCTCCCGACCGTGCCCTTCAGCAATGTCCCGTCCCTCGTCATGGGGCTGGCGCTGGTTGCCGTGGCGACGGTGCTTGCCGCCATCTTCGGCCGCCAGGACCTGTTGCGCTTCGCCACCATCGTGCCCGCCCTGGACTTCCTCGCCGCCGGCCTGCTGCGCCACGGCACCGGGGAATCGCACTCCATTTTTGCCGCCATCCTGCTGTTGCCCGTGCTCTGGTTCGCCGCGAGGGCCGGGCACCGCTACGTGGTCTACGCGGTCCTCGGGACCATCCTGGCGGTCATGGTGCCCTTCTTCCTCGGGGCCCAAAGCGAAAACAATCCCAACGAGCTGGCTCGCGGCCTCTTCAACGCCACGGTCTTCGCCATCAGCGCTGCCGTGATCAACGAGCTGGCCGCGCGGGCCCGCCAGCACCTGGGAAGCGCCCGGGCAGAGGCCGCTGCGGCCGCGGAGGAACTGAGCCGGGCTGCCCAGATCCAGAAGTTCCTGCTGCCCAAGGAATCAGCCCTGCTGGCCGGCTATGAAACCGCCGGGGCCTGCATCCCCTCCAAGGCCGTCGGCGGGGACTTCTTCGACTGGTACGAGATCGACGGAGGGCTGGGCTTCACCCTCGGGGACGTCATGGGCAAGGGGGCCGGGGCGGGCATGATTGCCGCGACCACCCGCGCCGTCATCCGCAGCGCCCGCAACAGCGAGGATCCGGCAAAGGCCCTGATGCTGACCTCCGACTGCCTGGCCACCGAACTGAGCCAGGCGGCGGCGTTCGCCACGCTCTTCCATGCCAGGCTGCGCGCGGAGGACGGCAGGGTCGTCTTCTCCGACGCCGGACACGGCCTGAGCCTGCTGGTCCGCGCCGCCGGCACCTGGGAGCGGTTGACCTCGGGCGAGATGCCCGTCGGGCTGATGCCCGACGCCACCTGGACGTCCCGGGAAATCACGCTGGCCCCGGGCGACATGATCGTGAGCATCAGCGACGGGGTGCTGGACCTCTACGACGGCACGCTGGCCGCTGTCGCCCGGATCGGTGAGATGGCCTGCAGGGCCGGCTCGGCCCAGGACATCGTGGACGCCGTCCACGAGCTGGCCTCCGGCACCAGCAACCCGGACGACGTCACGGTCCTGGCCGTGCGCAGGTCGGTGCCGGACACCGACCTTTCCGCGGGCCGCGACTCCGGCACACACCGGGAAGCGGCGTCAATATCTTGGTGTTGAATGTCGCGGGATGGGTTGAACGGTCGAGGTGCCGTTCCTCATCCGGGTACTTGAAGATCGCGCGCTTGACCGCCCGGAGCGGTTGCCTATCCGTCGCGCAGACATCGGCTTGGTGCATCCCTGCCTTCGCCTAGGTGTTCTGCTGGTTCTCAGCGGGCAGCGTTTCCGGGGGCCAGGCACTTCCACGCGACGACGCGAGCTGGATGTACCGTTGGCTGCGGTGGGTTTTTCGCGTAAATCTTTGATCTGGGTTGGCATTTTGGCGGTTTTCGTACTGATTCATGGTGGCGGTTCCACCGCATGGGACTGGCATCTTGTCAGACCACTGCTTGAGGCATCGGGGCATGACGTCATCGCTGTCGATTTGCCCATCGAAGACGAGAATGCCGGGCTTGAGGACTACGTTCGTGTAGTAGCTGCAGCGGTGGGCGACGCCCGGCACACGATCGTGGTCGGCCACTCGCTGGGAGGCTTCACCGCGCCCTTGGTCTGCGACGAGCTCCAAGCGGACGGGCTCATGTATCTCGCAGGAATGATCCCACTACCGGGCGAGACATTCGCTGACTGGTGGACCAACACGGGTCATGATCGCGAGACGATAGTTCCGGACACCCAGGCGTCGTTTTTCAACGGCGTCCCTGAAGAATTGATACACCAGGCGCGCAACAAGGGCCGCGACCAGCAAAGTGAATGGATGGCCCGGCCCTGGCCTGGCCAGCGGCATCCAGCCGTCCCCACCGGGGCAATATTGTGACGCGATGACCAGTTCTTTCCCTCGTCATTCATGAAACGCCAGGTACACCAGCGGCTTGGAATCGAGCCGGTGGAAATTCCAGGGGGTCACTACGCCACCTTGAGCAATCCAGACGCCGTGGCGGCGGCGCTGAACGACTTCGCCCAAAAGATCGCTCCGACGCGGGGCAAGTAAACCGGGACCAGGATCCCACCTCTGTGCTTTTCGACCCGCAGGATGTCCCGTGAAGTGTCAATTGGCCTGCCGCGCATGGAGCCGTTGGCAGACCGTCCCAGTCGAGGTTCCCCAATGGGGATGGCGAAACTACGCTTGGGCGCACCGCCCACTCCGCCCTCCATCGGGACACTCCTGGTGCTTCCCAGGGTGAGACCGAGTCAGAGGAGTGCGGCGAAGCGTTCGGCGGCCGCGGTCGCCCCTGCCACGATGATCTCGTCGTCCTCGTGTAGCACGGTCTCGGTGGTGGTGTAGTCCCATTCCCGGTCCTGCCGCTTCACCGCAACGATGGTGACGTGGT